>JAUXDP010000269.1 GCA_030618325.1 Methylococcaceae bacterium
CAAAAGTCTATTTGGTTAAACAGGGCAAAGATATTAAATCTATTATTCTGCCGGTACATGGCTATGGTTTGTGGTCAACTATGTATGGATTTTTGGCTTTGGCTGCAGATGGTCAAACAGTACAAAGTATAAGTTTTTATGATCACGCAGAAACCCCAGGATTAGGGGGTGAGATTGTTAATCCAAACTGGCGGGCATTATGGCAAGGCAAGAAAGTTTATGATGACTCTGGCGAACCCTCTTTGGCGCTGATTAAGGGAATCGTTGATCCCGGCAAACCAGGTTCCGAATATAAAGTAGATGGATTGGCTGGAGCCACATTGACCAGTGTAGGTGTCAGTAATATGATTAGATATTGGACGAGTCGTGAAGGTTTCGCAACTTATCTGGATAAAGTTAGAAAACAAAGTTAAGGGGTGATTTATGAGTGCTGTATTAAATGACGAAACTAAAGAAGTATTAACCAGTCCACTGATTGACAATAACCCTATCACCCTCCAGGTTTTGGGGATTTGTTCTGCATTGGCGGTGACATCGCAGATGTCAACATCTTTGATTATGGCTGTTGCCCTGACTGCGGTGACGGCTTGTTCCAGTGCTGCGATCAGTTCGATCAGGAATCATATTCCAGGCAGTATCCGAATTATTGTACAAATGACGATTATTGCTTCACTGGTCATTGTAGTAGATCAAGTTTTAAAAGCATTTGTATATGACATCAGTAAGCAATTGTCGGTTTTTGTAGGTTTGATTATTACCAACTGCATTGTGATGGGTCGGGCAGAAGCCTACGCTATGAAAAATCCTCCATTTGAAAGTTTTATGGATGGTATAGGCAATGGACTGGGGTATAGTCTAATTTTGGTAATTGTTGCTTTTTTCCGGGAGTTGCTGGGTTCAGGAAAATTACTGGGAATTGAAATCCTGCCTTTAGTAAAAGATGGAGGCTGGTATGAACCCAATGGATTGATGCTATTACCACCGAGCGCTTTTTTTATTATAGGTTTTATTATCTGGGCATTCAGGGAGTGGAAACCAGTGCAAGTGGAGCAATCTGATTTCAGAATAATGGCAATTGCCCATGGAGAAGGAGGGCATCACTAATGGAAGCGTACGTTAGTTTATTTGTAAAAGCAGTTTTTGTAGAAAATCTTGCCCTGGCATTCTTTCTGGGAATGTGTACGTTCCTGGCCGTTTCCAAGAAAATATCTACGGCAATGGGACTAGGTATAGCCGTAATCGTTGTGCAGGTCATTACAGTGCCGGCAAATAACGTTATATACAAATATTTATTGGAAGAGGATGCGCTGTCCTGGATGGGTATTACTGGCGTTGATTTAAGCTTTTTAGCACTATTAAGCTGTATTGGTGTGATTGCTGCGCTGGTTCAGATTCTGGAAATGATTCTGGACAAATTCTTTCCGGCCTTATATCACGCTCTTGGGGTTTTTCTACCCTTGATTACCGTAAATTGCGCTATTTTGGGGGGCAGTTTATTCATGATTGAACGTGATTATGACTTTACCGAAAGTGTTGTCTACGGTATCGGAAGTGGCTTTGGTTGGGCATTGGCAATCACCGCAATAGCCGGTATTCGAGAAAAACTCAAATACAGTGATATTCCAAAAGGTCTGGAAGGTCTTGGAATTACTTTTATAACCGCAGGCTTGATGTCGCTTGGCTTCATGGCTTTCTCTGGAATCCAACTTTAAAAAGGTATTGCAATGCTGGAAATTTTGTTAGGGATTATTATTTTCACGTTAATCGTGATTGCTTTGGTGTTTGTTATTATTGGAGCAAAAAGTCAATTAGTCGCATCTGGAGATATCGAGATTCTGATTAATGACGAAAAGAAAATTCGCATCCCTGTTGGTGGCAAACTTTTAACCGCATTAGCCGATAATGGTTTGTTTGTGCCTTCTGCTTGTGGCGGTGGAGGTACTTGCGCACAGTGTAAAGTTAAAATTTTCGAGGGTGGCGGTGAAATCCTTCCCACTGAAACATCGCATATTACTAAGCGGGAAGCTGCAGAAGGTGAGCGACTTTCTTGTCAGGTTACCGTGAAACATAATATGAAAATTGAAGTTGAGGAGGATGTGTTTGGCGTCAAAAAGTGGGAATGTACGGTTAAATCCAATAATAATGTTGCCACTTTTATTAAAGAATTGGTACTGGAATTACCTAAAGGTGAGGCAATCAACTACAGAGCTGGAGGTTATATCCAGATTGAGTGTCCACCCCACATTTCTATGTACGCTGATATGGATATTGAAGAGGAATTTCGGGAAGACTGGGATAAATTCAATTTATGGCGTTTTGTGTCTAATGTGAAACAAGATACATTGCGTGCCTACTCGATGGCAAGTTATCCAGAAGAGAAGGAAATTATGCTCAATGTGAGGATTGCAACTCCCCCTCCTGGTGCACCCGATAGTGTGCCCCCTGGAATCATGTCTTCATACATATTTAATTTAAAACCCGGCGATAAATGTATTATATCAGGGCCCTATGGCGAATTCTTTGCCCAGGAGACTGATAATGAAATGATTTTTGTTGGCGGTGGTGCGGGCATGGCGCCGATGCGTTCACATATTTTCGATCAATTACGCAGACTCAAATCCAAACGCAAAATGACCTTTTGGTATGGAGCGCGTAGCAAGCGGGAAATGTTCTATGAGGATGACTTCAATATGCTGGCTAAAGAAAATGAAAACTTTACTTGGCATGTAGGTTTGTCGGATCCTTTACCTGAAGATAATTGGACTGGTTATACCGGCTTCATCCATCAAGTCTTGTTTGAAAATTATTTAAAAGATCATCCAGCCCCTGAAGATTGTGAGTATTATTTATGTGGTCCTCCAATGATGAATACTGCGGTGATTAAACTATTAGAAGATAATGGTGTTGAACCGGATAATATTTATCTTGATGATTTTGGTGGGTAATACCCACTTTGCCTATAGGCAATAATTTATTGCTAGTTGTTTTAATGCAGTAAATGGATAGAAAAAAAAACAAACGAGCAGTAGGGCTAGTTACCTTGTTGCTCGTTTTTTTATTGGCCTCTTGTGATACTAGAACCAAAAAGTCATACCCTTTTGTTTATCAAGGCCAAACCATGGGGACCAGCTTTTCCGTTAAAGCATCCGTAGTCCCGGAAAAAATCGATCAACAGGCTTTAAAACAACAAATTAAGTCGTTATTACATGAAATCAATTTAAGCATGTCGACTTATATTGAAGCTTCGGAAATATCACTTTTTAATCGATCATCGTCAACTGAATGGCAATATGTTTCTCCTCGATTATTTGAGGTGCTTAGAATTGCGCAAGACATAAGCGAATTAACCCAGGGAGCTTTTGATATTTCGATTAGTCCATTGGTTGATCTTTGGGGTTTTGGTCCTGATGCAATGACCTATACAGTGCCAGAAGAAAGTAAAATCAAACAACAATTGAACCAAATTGGCTACCAACACCTCTCATTAAATGACCAAGCTAATAAAATCAGGAAAACGATTCCTTCGCTAGCCCTGGATCTATCGGCCTTGGCAAAAGGTTATGCCGTTGATCAGGTTGCTTTGCTGTTGGAAAAGCAAGGTATATACAGTTATCTTGTGGAAATTGGTGGTGAAATAAGGCTCAAAGGCAAGAATATAAATGAGCAGCTTTGGCGGATAGCCATAGAAAAACCAGTATCTGATAATCGGGCTATCCACAAAGTTTTACCAATTTCCAATATTTCTATGGCGACTTCAGGTGATTATAGAAATTATTTTGAAAATAAAGGAATACGCTTTTCCCATACCATTGATCCAAGAACGGGTTATCCTGTAACGCATAAATTAGCTTCTGTTACCATATTAAGAGAAAATACTATGGAAGCAGACGCTTTGGCAACGGCCATTATGGTTTTAGGGCCAAATGAAGGCTATCAACTTGCTGAAAAGAAACAAATTGCAGCTTTATTCCTCATTAAATCCGATGCTGGATATGAGGAAAAAAGCACATCAGAATTTTTATATTACACTAGGTGAAACAATGATATATTTTTTAGTGACTTTTGCTGTTATGTTAGCTGTAGTAGCCGTTATGGCTGTTGGAGTTGTTTTTGGTCGACAAGCAATTAAAGGTTCTTGTGGTGGTGCGAATAATGGTGATTGTGTTTGTGTGGAAAAATGTGAAAAAAGAAAGAAAATGGAAGCTGAAAGTATGTAAACTCTCCTTTGCC
>JAUXDP010000279.1 GCA_030618325.1 Methylococcaceae bacterium
ACTGAAAGACAGCGATATTGATGTTCATGATGTCGCAGCGAATATCTGTCCGACTGGAGCCATATTAATCAGAGGAACAGCCTATAAGGTACCCATCGGCGAACGAATTTACGATGATAAGGAGATTGATCAAGTGAGTTTGGAACAAGGAGGGTCAAATAGTGGTGGCTAAAGTCAGAATAGCGACAACATCCTTAGCTGGATGCTTCGGCTGCCATATGTCCTTGCTCGATATTGACGAACGTATGTTGGAGTTGGCTGATGCAGTCGAATTTAACCGTTCACCGATTACCGATATCAAACAATGTACAGAATGTGATATCGGCTTAATTGAAGGCGGTGTGTGCAATGCCGATAATGTTCATGTGTTGCGTGAATTTCGGAGCAACTGCAAAATCTTGGTGGCTGTAGGCGCGTGCGCAATTAACGGTGGTTTACCGGCTATGCGTAATGATATTCCAGTGGAAGAATGTTTGCAGGAAGCATACGTGAATAGCATTGGCATAGAAAACCCCCAAGTGCCTAATGACCCAGAACTACCTTTATTATTAAACAAAGTCTATCCGATTCATGAGGTCGTGAAAGTGGATTATTTTTTACCGGGATGCCCTCCTTCGGCAGATGTGTTCTGGAAGTTTTTAACTGATTTAATCGCAGGACAGGAACCTTCGCTGCCTTATGAACTCGTACATTACGATTAGCTACCATCCAAGCAATCTTCTGTAAATTCTCCCATCTATGCTAAATTTTATGTAAGAGATTTACTTCACCACTATAAACCCAGGTAATAGTTCAGCAATGCAGCCCACAAGCAATTTTGAGTTTCTCAAACAACATGATGAATTACTGTTTAAATTAGCTGAAACAGCCGAGCGTTGTTTTGTACCCGACCCCAATACAACACTAGTGAAAATGCGCCAACTTGGAGAAGCTTTGGCGCAAGATATAGCGGCGCGTGTGGGCATAGAATCCCATGCTAATATAAAACAGATCGACTTACTGCGGGAGTTAGACTATACACTCAAGCTAGATCCCACCGTAAAAGATGCTTTTCATATTATCCGCAAATATGGCAATGATGCCAATCATCAATTCAATTCTTCTACTCATCGGGATGCCTTGACAGTACTGCAACTGGCATGGAAGTTATCGTGCTGGTTTCATAAAATATTTGGTGAAGACAAAAACTTTAAACCAGGAAAATTTGTTAAGCCACAAGACCCAAGTGCTGGATTAAGAGAGCTTGAAGAACGTATCCGTATCATGGAGGCAGAAAAAAACAAAGCCTCAGAACGAATCAATACGGCAGAAAAATTACGTCAAGCAGAAACAGAAAAACTCAAAATAGAAACAGAACGCGCTACATTAATGGCAGAAGAGCGTACAGTTTGGGAAGCCATTGCAGAAGATCAGGAACAACAGCTTAATCAATTAAAACAACAACAAGAAGCGACTAATCAAACGCATGTTGTTGAATTTATAGCCCAACCTGCCGAAGTTAAGGCCGAGACAATCAAAGCGATAGAAAAATCACCTTTTGAAATGAACGAGGCAGAAACACGGCTATTGATTGATGCCCAGTTAAGGGAACGAGAATGGATTGTCGATTCAGAAAACCAGACTTATGGGAAAGGCACAAGACCAGAAAAAGGTCACAATAAAGTCATTGCAGAATGGCCGACAAAAACAGGGCCAGCCGATTATCTGTTATTTAATGGGCTAACCCCAGTCGCGGCAATTGAAGCCAAGAAAGGTGCAAAAAACGTATACAGTGCAATTGATCAGGCAAAACGCTATGCGACAGGTATAACTAAGAGCGATGGAATGGAAATATCAGAGACATGGGGAGAATACAAAGTACCACTCGTTTTTGCCACTAATGGTCGCCCCTATTTAAAACAATTAGAACAGGAAAGTGGCATCTGGTTTTTAGATGTCCGCGATAGCACAAACCATAGACGTGCATTGCAAGGCTGGTACACGCCACAGGAAATAAAAACCTATCTAAAACAAAATCCGCAACAGGCAGAACAAAAGCTGGAACAAATGGATTTTGCCTATGATTTTAAATTACGCCCATATCAAATTGATGCGATTAAAGCGGTAGAAAACAGTATCAACCAAGGTGCGCAAAAAGCACTGGTCGCGATGGCAACGGGTACCGGTAAAACCAAGACCTGTATTGCCCTGGTTTATCGTTTATTAAAATCAGAACGCTTCCGTCGTATTCTGTTTCTGGTAGATCGCTCTGCTTTGGGTGAGCAAGCCGCTGATGCTTTTCACGAAACGCGGATGGAAAACCTGCAAACCTTTGCTGATATTTTTGGTCTTAAAGCCTTGGTCGATAAGGCACCGGATGATGATACCAAAGTCCATATTGCCACCATACAAGGCATGGTCAAACGCATTCTATACAATGAAGACAACCAGAGTAAACCGGGCGTAGGACAATATGATTGCATTGTGGTGGATGAATGTCATCGCGGTTATTTGTTAGATCGGGAACTCAGCGATACCGAAATGGCATTTCGCGACCAAAGCGACTATCAATCCAAATATCGCGCAGTAATCGAATATTTTGATGCCTTTAAAATTGGGCTAACGGCCACGCCTGCTTTGCACACATCCGAGATTTTTGGTGAGCCAGTGTACAGCTACAGTTACACCGAAGCGGTGATTGACGGATTTTTAATCGATCATCAGCCACCTCGCCGAATAACCACCAAACTGGCGCAAAATGGTATTAATTATCAAATCAATGAGCAAGTACAAATTTATGATGCGACAAATAACCAGATCGAGCTATTCAATACCCCGGATGAAATCAAATTTGATATTGCCCAATTCAACAGAAATGTCATTAACCGAAACTTTAATAAAGCAGTTATCCAGCACCTGATAGAAAATGATTTGATTGATCCCTATTTACCGGCCAAAACATTGGTGTTCTGTGTAACCGACAAACATGCCGATCTAGTGGTAGAAATATTTAAAGAAGTATGTGACGAATATCTTGGGGGCATTGATGACGATGCGATACAAAAAATCACAGGAACCAGTGACAAACCGTTAGCAAAAATCAAATCGTATAAAAATGACAGACTACCCAATATTGCTGTCACAGTAGACCTGCTTACGACGGGTATTGATGTACCCGCTATCTGCAATCTAGTTTTTTTACGCCGCGTCAACAGCCGTATCTTATTTGAACAAATGTTAGGCCGCGCCACACGCCGCTGTGATGAAATCGGCAAAGAAACCTTTAATATCTACGATGCCGTTGATATTTACAAACAGCTAGAAAAAGTCAACAGCATGAAACCGGTCGCCACTCAGCCAGATATTACTTTTAGCAAGCTGGAGCAGGAACTTAAACAACAGGAAAAACCAGAATTACAGCAACTGGCTAAAGACCAATTTTTGGCTAAATTGCAAAGCAAACGTCGCCATCTTACCGAAAACCAGCAACAGCAATTTGAAGTGGTAGTTGGCAAATCACCCCAGGATTTTGCAGAAGCATTAAAAGCTATGTCGCTTAAACAAGTGGCAGAATGGTTTACTCACCATCCAGGATTAGGTGAAATTCTTGATAAAAAAATAGGTGTGGCTGTAAAACCCATCGTCATATCCGAACATGAAGATGAAGTCGTTGATGTCAGTCATGGCTATGGCGAAGGACAAAAACCGGAAGACTATTTACAAGCCTTTAATAAATTTGTAAATGCCAATAGTAATCGCATGGTGGCATTGCAAACCGTTGTGCAAAGGCCGTGGGAGCTAACCCGCCAAAACCTGAAAGAATTAGCTTTGGAATTGGAAAAAAATCATTTTCGTGAACAGGATTTACGCACCGCTTGGCATGAAGTCAAAAATGAAGAAATTACCGCGAGAATTATTGGCTTTATTCGACAGGCAGCCGTAGGTGAAGCATTAATCCCCTTTGAACAACGAGTAGATAATGCACTGGCAAAAATACTAGCCAGTCAAACCTGGAAAACCCCACAAAAACAATGGTTAGAAGCCATAGCCAAACAGATGAAAGCCACAACGATTGTGGATAATAAAGCCTTAGATGA
>JAUXDP010000156.1 GCA_030618325.1 Methylococcaceae bacterium
AAAAATCAGTTGGATCACGGATTCTAGCACAAGCTCTTGATTCCACAGCACTTCAAAAAAATACCCGCTTAACCGAATGGGTGAAGCTAAGATTTTTTCAAAGCACTGTGAAACCAATAACTTGCACTATAATTCCGCGACCAACTGATCTTTCCAGGTTAAGAGCTGTTGTCAGTCGCATGCGGACGAAGCGCAGAAACCGGAGTTTACATGGAGAAATAAGGATTTCGAGCACCGCCCAAGCGTAACTGGCAGTGGCGCAGTAGATCTTGACCTGGTTCTTAGTGCACGTCAATCATCTGCACAGTCCCATCAGGCATCACTTCGGCCATGGCACCTTTGGGCTCATCTAGCAATATGCAAGCTACAGCGGCGATAGCCACCCCAATGGCAATAGTTATAAAAAACAGAGTCGGGGATACAAAAGAGAATACCGTGAGGAAAAAAACTGCACCTATATTGCCATAAGCCCCTACCATACCAGCAATCTGCCCAGTAAGGCGGCGTTTAATCAAGGGGACAACTGCAAATACGCAACCTGCGGCAGAACCGGTAAAAAATGAACACCCCATCATAACAACAACCGCTAGATAAATCGGCCAATCGGAATTAATTTGCGACATAAGGAAGAAACCCACCGATGCACCAGCCAATAGAATTACCAATGATTTCTTTCGACCAAACTTATCACTGATCCAGCCTCCTGAGGGGCAGGAAATTACATCCACAGCAGCAAAGCAGGCACCAAGCATACCCGCTATCGAAACGGGAACTGCAAAGGTTTCCTTAAAGAACAAAGGCAGCATCGAGACCACCGACAGCTCGACACCAAAGGTGACTGCATAGGCAAGGCTCAAAATGGCCACTTGTTTAAATTTGTATTGCATCACTTCATCCACCGGCGTTTCGAAAATTTCGGCATTCACCTTATAAATTTGTGTGCATTGAAAGAGATAAAGACCACCGAGCATCCCATAAATAATATGGGTCGTTGCTTCTGTCAGTAATCCGAGCTGCAATACCTTCCAGGTTAAAACCCCAAGCGCCCCATACATCGGGATATTCAGTAGCAGGTAGAAGTAAAAATCTACCTTACTGGTCACTTCCAGGCCTCCCGTTTTATTGGGTTTGAAATAGGTTGATCCTATTGGTGTATCCGTCACCGTATTGTAGTAAATAACCGAGAAGATCAGCGCAATAACACCAGTACATGCGGTGGCGTAACGCCAACCATCATCACCACCGACCAATAAAGCAATGGTTGGCAAACTTACTGCCGCGACAGCAGATCCAACATTACCCATGCCTTTGTATATACCTTCGGCTAGCCCCATTTGTTTTGCTGGAAACCATTCACTTATCATGCGAATACCAATCACGAAACCCGCACCGGCAAACCCTAACAAAAACCGAGTTAGAGCCAACATTTCAAAGCTATCAGCCAAAGCAAAGGCAAAACACAACAGCGCAGTAATAAAGAGCAAAACTGAATAGGTTTTACGGGGACCAAAGACATCCACCAACATACCAATAATGATACGGGCGGGTATAGTCAGCGCAACATTCAGTATTAACAGGGTTTTGATTTGCTGATCGGATAAACCAAATGACTCTTGTATCGCTATTAATAAGGGTGCATGGCTGAACCAAACCAGAAATGTGACAAAAAACGCAAGCCACGTCAGGTGCAAAATCTTAGTTTTGCCAGTGAAGGTGAAGAAATTCAGTTTCGAACTCACGCTACTGCTCATTATTATATTTCCTCCAGTTTAAAGGTCGAATTTTATTTCTCTCCGTTCAAACCCAACCTGTCCGGCAACAAATCTTTATAGTGGAGCAAAAACCGAGCCAAACTGGTTTTCGTTATATTTATTGGGTATTTCTGGATTCTAATAATGAGAAACGCACCTTTTAAGTGCTTGCTGCACCAAATTTGTATATTGGACCGCCATAATATTTTGCAGCAGAGACAGTACGTTTATCCTTTATTAAGGAAATAAAGCAAAATTAAATTACTAAAAAATAACAAGCTTGAAACCAATTTCCAAAACAATAGCGGGTTGCGTTCGATAATTGGGATTTGTTGAGATTCTTTCAAAAAGTCCGGGTTTGGTTTTGAAAGGTCATGAATAAATTCGGATATTTCATCATAACGCGCTTGTGGAGCAATAGAAGTAGCTCGTTTTAACGCGCCATCAATCCATATCGGCACCATGGTATTTTTATGAAAACTGGGCACATATTCCAATTTTGATAAATTCATTTTATTCGGATTTTCGGGCATATCTCGTCCGAAAGGCAATGCTCCATTTATCATCTCATAAGTGATAACACCCAAAGAATATAAATCTGACTTAACACCAGCTCGTTGTCCTAAATGATATTCCGGGGCGGTGTAATTTAAGGTGCCCAATACATTTTCTTCGTTACTTTCCAGGGGCGTGATTTCTGCAATGCCTGCTATTTTGACTGAGCCGAAATCGATAATTTTTACGACACCGTTTGTATCAATCATGATGTTTTCTGGCTTTAAATCCTGATGTAGCATTTCCATGCGATGAAACGCGTTTAAACCCATGGCTATTTGTTTAACGATAATACGAATTTCTCTAATATAGGGTTTGGGGTGGCTGTCCATCCACTCTCTTATCGTTTGCCCATGGATATATTCGGTTACATAGTAGATAAAGCTTTTTTTCCTGTCCGTACCCAGTACTTTCAAAACATTCTCATGCTGAATACGCTTCCCGGCCCATTCTTCATGCAAAAAATGTTCAATGTAACGGGTATCATCATCGAATAAAATTGAAGGTGTTTTCAGAATAACCTGGATTTCATTTTTAGTATCGAAGGCACGATAGATCTGGGTGCGTTTACTGGCATGCAATTCCTCTTCAACACGGTACCCGTCAAGTATCATTCCTGGTTCTAACAGAGGCGGAAAGGAAAGATTAATATGCCGACGCAAAATTTCATCTTCTTTTGCTAGCGGTAATTCATCAACTTTAACCAACTGACAAGTCAGGTTGTCATCACTTTGGTTAGCACTCGCTTGATGAGCAATCTTTTCGGCAATGACTTGCATCTCCCCTTCTTGAAGCGCCATACTTCGCAAGGATTTTTCGTTAATAAAATCATGCACCCCATCGGTGGTCATGATAAAGAGGTCGTCCTTTTCCAATGGAAAGGCTTTGTAATCAACCTCCAGGCGGGGCTCTATACCCATGGCGCGATTCAAATAATTCTTGTCTTTGGACACATGAATTCTATGATCTCGGGTCATTAATTCCAGATTACCCTTTCTTATGCGATAAATCCTGGAATCGCCAATGTGAAAAATATGTGCTGTGGTTGATTTGAACACTAAAATGCTCAGTGTACTAACCATACCCTTGGTCGATTCATATTCCTGTTGTCCCTTGCTATATAGCCAGGAATTGGTCGCTGATAGAATTTTTTGTCCTGCATTCTTCACCGTCCACGAGTCTGGGGTACTAAAATAATCGCTCAAAAAACTGACCACGCAACATTGGCTGGCTTCCTTGCCTGCATCACTACCACTCATGCCATCAGCAATAGCGATGGCTACACCTTTATGAGTCAATTGCGGTTCATCAGGAATCCTTGCACCATAAAAATCTTCATTATCCTCTTTAACGCCTTTATCGCTGTACGCACCTATGCTGACTTTTAATGTTGAGTTACTCATGTGATTATTCTGTGGGATATGATATGCACCCTACACTCAGGAACGGAATTGAAAAAAGTTATTTAACATCAATCAACTCTACAGTTCCGTCATCCAGTATTTCAACCATCTGCCCTTTTGGTTCGTCCAGAAAAACCACGACACAGATAAAAACGAATACAGCTGTTGCCGCAATAGTCATAAAGAAAATATCTGATGAAACAAATGATAATACAGTAAGGAATACTAACCCACCTACATTTCCAAAGGCTCCGACCATACCTGCAAATTGACCGGTCATGCGACGTTGAATTAAAGGTACCATGGCATAGACTGCACCCGAACCACCTTTAGAAAAAATTCCAGCCAGAATCGTGGAGGCAACAACCAGCCATAAAGCCCAGTCGGAAGTAACGTTGCCTAAAATAAAAAAGCTCACTGCTGCACCTGCTGACGCAATACCTAAGGTGATTTTTCGACCTATTTTATCACTTATCCAGCCACCGGCAGGTCGTGCAAAAACATTTATAACTGGATAAATTCCTGCCAAAATACCGGCCATGATCGGCTCTACATTAAAAATATCAACATAATAAAGAGGTAGCATAGAGACTACAGCCAGTTCAGCACCAAACGTCAACGAATAGGCAATATCAAGAATAGCAACTTGCTTGAAGGCATAACGCTGTATTTCTGGGACTTCAGTCTTAAAAATTGATTTATTAACTTGAATGATTTTCCAAACCTGAATCAAATACAAAACAATAAGAGCGGCATAAATCGCGTATGCAATCGTTTCGTCAAACCAGTGCATTTTTGCTGATAACTTCCAGGTCAAAATACTCAGCGCAAGATACATCGGTGCATTCATAACAATGTACAGTACTAAATCCTTTTTGCTAGTGACTTCCATTGCACCCATTTTTTTCGGTTTAAAGTAGGTTGAGCCTTTGGGTGTATTAGAAACACTAAAATAGTAAATAAACCCATATAGGATTGCGATGACTCCGATTATGCCTACAGCATATCGCCAGCCATTTTCTGCACCAAAATAAACAGCAACTGAAGGTAAAATAAGGGCTGCACCGGCAGAGCCAAAGTTGCCCCAGCCACCATAAATTCCTTGAGCAATACCGGTTTGTCGTGCCGGAAACCATTCAGAAATCATTCGGATGCCTACCACAAAACCTGCACCAACGAAGCCGGATAAAAACCGGACAATCGCTAATTGCTGATAAGTTTGAGTTAAAGCAAATCCAATGCTGATAAGCCCTCCTAATATCAGTATTGATGAGAACAATTGTTTGGGGCCATATTTATCAACCAGCATACCTACTACAATACGTGCCGGAATAGTGAGAGCAACATTAAGGATTAATAGTATTTTGACCTCTTGCTCAGTCAAATGCATGGCATCACGAATAGCGACCATTAAAGGTGCGTGCGCAAACCAGAGCATAAAACTGATAAAAAAAGCAAACCAAGTAAGGTGCAGTATGCGAATATTTCCAGAGAAAGATAATAGATTAAGTTTATTTGAGACCATGTTAAAATTTGTTTTAATTAAATCTGAGAATTATTTAAGCATAATGTGCGCCAAAATTGTATCCCCTTGATTTGAAATAAATTATTCTGCCATATTGGCATTTTGTAGCAATAGTGAGTGTGGTTTCGCACACAATCGCCCTTTTTTGCACTGTTTTGGTGCAAATATCTCTATCTTATTTTCAGAGTTCTTTACCAATCAATAGCTTACGAGCATTGGCACAGACCCTGCTAGCTGCTCGATATACAGATTTACTAAGGTGAAAAATGAATAAAAAACAAACATTGGTCGTCATCGGAAACGGCATGGTCGGCCAAAATTTCCTGGAAACACTGGTTAGAAGTGATGTAAAAGACCAGTATGACATCGTGACTTTTTGTGAAGAATCGAGACCTGCTTATGATCGTGTTCATTTAACAGAGTATTTCAGCGGCAAAACGGCAGAAGATCTTTCCCTGGTCGCGGACGGTTTTTTTGCTGAACATAATATAACAGTGCATCTGGGTGACCGGGCTACCAAAGTAGACAAAGAAAACCAACAGGTATTTTCTGAAAAAGGTATCACTATTAATTATGACAAACTGGTACTGGCAACAGGCTCCTTTCCGTTTGTTCCTCCTGTCCCGGGACACGACCGGGAACAATGCCTAGTTTATCGTACTATAGAAGATCTGGAAGCGATTACTGCCGCAGCCAAAAAATCCAAAGTTGGGGTAGTCGTTGGTGGTGGCCTGTTAGGTCTTGAAGCTGCCAAAGCCTTAAAAGATTTAGGACTAGAAACCCATGTTGTCGAATTTGCTCCACGCTTAATGGCTGTTCAGCTAGATGAAGGCGGCGGTGCGATGTTGAAGAAAAAAATTGAAGATCTTGGTGTTACTGTACATACCAGCAAAAATACCTCAAATATTGGCGATGGAGATCAATGTTTCCATAAAATGACTTTTGCTGACGGTGAAGAACTTGAAACAGACATTGTTCTGTTCTCTGCCGGCATCCGCCCCCGCGATGACATTGCCCGAAAAAGTGGTTTGGAAGTAGGTCCCCGGGGCGGTATTGTCATTGACAATCAATGTAAAACTTCAGATTCGAATATTTACGCGATTGGTGAATGTGCGTTATGGGATGGACGAATTTTTGGTTTGGTCGCACCTGGTTACACCATGGCAAGAACAGTCGTTGCTGATTTAGCAGGTACAGAAGGCAGTTTTACTGGTGCTGACATGAGTACCAAACTGAAACTAATGGGCATTGATGTTGCGAGCATTGGAGATGCTCACGGCAAAACTCCGGGCGCTATGGTTTATACCTATCAAGATGGTGCGGCGGAAGTATATAAGCGTATTGTTGTCAGTGAAGACAAGAAACTGTTACTGGGCGCTGTTTTAGTGGGTGATGCCGCAGGATATAGCACCTTATTACAATATAGCCTGAACGCTATCGAGCTTCCGGAACACCCTGATTCTTTAATATTACCGCATCGTTCGGATGAATCAGTTGGACTGGGTCCTGATGCCCTGCCCATGTCTGCGCAGATCTGTTCCTGCTACGATGTTTCCAAAGGTCAAGTTTGTTCAGCCATTGAAGAAGGCAGCACTACAATGGCTACTTTGAAAGAATCCACTCAAGCTTCAACTGGATGTGGAGGATGCGCGGCACTATTAAAATCAGTACTGGATTGTGAGCTGGAAAAAGCCGGTATTGAAGTCAACACCGATATTTGTGAACATTTCCCGCATACCCGTCAAGATCTTTATAACTTAGTCATGATTGGCGAGATAAAAAGTTTCGATGCGTTAATTGAAAAACATGGAAAAGGCAACGGTTGTGAAGTATGTAGGCAAGCGGTAGGTTCTATTCTGGCTTCCTTTTGGAATGAATATGTATTAGAAAAACAACATATTGGCCTTCAGGACACCAATGATACATTTCTGGCCAACATGCAAAAAGATGGAACCTATTCAGTAGTACCACGAGTCACGGGCGGTGAATTAACACCGGACATGTTAATCGCAGCTGGACAAGTAGCAAAAAAATATAAGCTTTACACCAAAATTACTGGCGGACAACGGATTGATTTCTTTGGCGCTAGAGTCGATCA
>JAUXDP010000081.1 GCA_030618325.1 Methylococcaceae bacterium
GTTTGTTCGAGTTCAAGGCGGATGATTTTCGAGAACCGCAGTGTATATGGAATACATGAGGATCGCAGAAAATTATCCAACGCCGAAATCGGACAAAAAGGCACACTTAGAGGTGCCCATAAGGCTTTAGTAATTACTGAACCGAAGCACTACCTAATCGCTTAATCACACCCTATGGTTGTATTATATGTTTCAAAGCTTTCAATAACCTTTCAAGACAAATGAAAATTTTACTTATAGAAGACGATGAGGTTCTCGCCGACGGATTGACTCATACACTTTCCGCCAGCGGCTACACAGTAACCGGTACAACATCGGGAGCTTATGCTGAACATCTATTGCAAGCGCAGGACTTTGACTTGATTATTCTGGATTTAGGTCTGCCTGATATGGACGGTCTGCAATTATTACGTAAACTACGGGCACAGAAACTTCCACTACCTATTATGATTCTGACTGCCCGAGATGACATGAATACCCGTATAGAAGGCATTCGCGAGGGCGCTGATGATTATATGACTAAACCATTTGAACTCGGGGAACTGGAAGCACGACTGCAAGCCCTGGTCAGACGCTGTTACGGTGGCTTCAGTAACACTATAGAAATTGGCCGCCTGCTACTTGATACTCGCAACCATCAAATTAAGGCAAATGGACAATTCCTGTCATTGTCTGCTCGAGAATCGGCGGTATTGGAAGTTTTGCTGATACAAGCCAACAAGGTGGTCAGCAAAGATCGGATTGCCCAGCGTTTATCTTCAGCCGGTGATGCATTGGCGGATAATGCGATCGAGGTTTACATTCATCGTGTCAGGAAGCGCATCGAACCATACGATGTTGAAATCCGGACTGTCCGTGGTTTAGGCTATCTATTGGAAAGTAAACCCCATGAATAAAATCACCAGCCTGAAAACTGCGATTGTATATCGCCTGGTTATTCCAGTCATGGTATTCATCGTCATCGAAACTGCCTTATCTTTTTTTGTCACCCAGTATTATGTCGACAAAACATATGACCGCTGGTTGCTAGATTCCGCTCGTTCCTTGATACAGGAAGTGAAGGTCATCGATGATGAAATCTATGTTGACCTGCCGCCGACTGCTCTTGAGATTTTTACCTGGGATGATGTCGATACCACCTTTTTTAAGGTCATTGCTGAAAACAAGGGAATACTAGCCGGTGATCAGTTGCTCTCCGAGCCTTTAAGGCCAGAACATACGCACCCGATTTTTTCAAATTCATCTATTGAAGGGGAAGATATTAGGATAGTTTCAATGCAGGTACCCGGCAATCTGCCAGATAATGTCTATATTCATGTTGCTGAAACCTTAAATAAACGCAGGGATATGATGGCTGATATTTTACTGGCTGATCTGATTCCTCAACTCCTTTTAACTTTGTTGATCAGCATATACCTTTTTAAAGGTGTCAATCGAGGCTTGGCTCCCCTACATAAGCTGGCGAACGATATTGCACAACGTTCCCCCAGTGATTTAAGTCCGATTCCTGAAACTCATGTTTTTGAAGAAGTAAGAACGCTGACTGACACTATTAATAACTTATTGCAAAAATTGACCTCTGCTATCGCAGCCCAGCAACGTTTTATAGCCAATGCCGCACATCAGTTACGTACCCCGCTGGCTGGACTTAAACTGCAGGCAGATCGAGCGCAGCGTGAAAAAAATATACAAGCTATGCAACCGGCTTTATCGCAAATCCAGAACAGTGCTGATCGAGCTTCGCATATTATCACCCAGCTATTAGCTTTGGCTCGCTCTGGTCCTATTGAAGGCATTCACCAGTTTGAAACAATCGATTTACACAATCTTACCAGGAATATTTGCATCGAATGGGTGCCCAAAGCATTGCAAAAAAATATTGAGTTAAGTTTTGAGGCTCCAGAACAAGCACTATTTGTCCAAGGTGATAAAGTACTGTTGACAGAATTACTAGGAAATCTGTTGGACAATGCAATTACTTATGGGCACAAACAAGGCAATATTTTAGTCAGACTGACTAATCAACCTCTTCCTTGTTTGACCGTTGAAGATGATGGTCCCGGTATACCCGACACAGAATACGATAAAATCTTTGAACGTTTTTATCGTATTCCAGGTAGCTCTGGTATCGGATGTGGTTTGGGGCTGGCAATAGTCAAAGAAATTGCAGATTTGCATCAGGTTAAGCTAATTCTTGGAAATTCTCGACAGGGTGGTACTCGAATTCATTTGGAGTTTAGCCAAGATGAGTAAAAGTTTGATAAACGAGCCATAATCGACCGAACAAGTCAGACTTACCCAAAACCAATGCAATCAAGCACTGTAACCGTTATTAGAAATAGTAAATCAGTTGGTCCGTTAGAAAGAAGCGCTGATCTTACTATCAGTAATGTTTTCATTTAGCTTGAAAGGTTGTTGAAAGCTTTGAGATCTATAATAAATCTATTGGCTAACTGCTTATTGGTTTTTTACCAAATAGCCAAGAAACAATAACTCGAACTGTTATGGTGTATTAATTATGGGTAGAATACTCGGACAGTCTATAGAGTTTGTCCATAAAATAATAAGAATTACTGTAATTATTCTTGTGATTCTTATCGCTTTGGCCCTTGGAGTGACTTACTTATTACTTTTTCTAGAGTAATAGTGAATACATATATAATAATTCTACTGATCTTTAATAAGCTAAGGAGTGACCCATTGAAAACAAAAATGAATCTGCTTACATTGACACTCCTGGCTTCAGGCTGTGCATCAATACCCCATCATTCTGACCAAAATACCCACTGGAGCTACACGGGTCAAGAAGGTCCGTCTCACTGGGGGTCTTTAGATCCAAAGTACTCTATGTGTGCAACTGGTGTTAATCAATCTCCGATTGATCTTACAAAATTTATTGAATCTGATTTATCGCCACTTGTACTGGCATACAAATCGGGTGGATATGAAGTCATTAACAATGGCCATACTATTCAGGTGAATTATCAGCCAGGAAGCAGTCTAACTATTAACGGTCATACCTATGAATTGAAGCAATTTCATTTCCACTCGCCAAGTGAAAATCACATCAATGGCAAGTCTTATCCCATGGAAGCACATTTGGTTCATGCCGATAAAGACGGTAACTTGGCTGTTATAGGTGTAATGTTTGAAGAAGGCAATGAAAACAAAGCATTGAACGCAGTATGGGGGGAAATGCCATTGATGGCCGGTAGCAAAAATGATCTGCCATTCAATGTTTCAGCTGTTGATATTTTACCTACCAATCAGGATTACTACCGCTTCAATGGTTCATTGACGACACCTCCTTGTTCCGAAGGAGTCCTATGGTTAGTAATGAAGCAACCGATAACTGCATCAAAAAAGCAAATCGTACAATTTAACAATATAATGCAGCAGCCTACCAATAGGCCTATACAACCTACAAATGCGCGGGCTGTATTGGAATAAATGGTAAAAATAGCTCTAAATAATAGCATGAATAGTGCTGATTTTTTTACTGGTAAGGTAGGTTTTTTGTTTGAAAATCATTTTTGGAGTATTCTCTGACCTCAAGAATTTCAACTAGGGTGATGGCGATAGCAATTCCCATCTAAAACAGATCCCGTTTGGTATCTGACCGGTCAGGTAAAGTCCGGTTCTCTCCATAACACTAAATTTTTGCAATACTAAAGCAAAAATACTCATGCGGCAGTGTAGTTTCTAAAGATTAGTCATTAGAAGTTTTAATACTAATTTCATCAGCATCATTAATTTTCAGAAAATAGCAATTTCGTTCACATAAATTCAGGTATTTTTTCACAGAAAAAACGTGACTTATCAAGTACTATCAAAGCAGCCCCAAGAACAGCTTTATATCACAATTTATTGAGGCTACTGCACCAAGCATTCTGAAAATACAACCTCGTGGAGGAGATTATGGGCATCATAGACATATTAAAACTTGGCCTGCCCGGTCTAGTATTCTTATTATCATTGCTTTCTTATCGGTTGTTGACTAAGGAACAGGACAAGAAAAGCCCAAGCCAGCTGATTTTAAGATCTATTAAACAATATATGTATCTCAATATATTTCTAGCGATATTAACTGTGAGTGGCTCATTGATAGAGGATGAGTTTTTCGCTGATAGTACCGTGTTTAATATCCAGGCTAACACAGGCGGTAAGAAGCTAACTGTCGGAGATGCAGCAGTCTGCATAAATACTCGCTATACCAATAGACACCTATTATTAAAGGACACTAAAACGGGTAAGATGATTCAGGTATATGCAAAGACAGTGATGCCTTGCTCTAAAGTAGATCACATAACTTTGAATCAATCTGACGCTTTAAATCTTGGCTGGAAAAAAGGTATAACCGATTCGTTAGTTGAAGTTGTACTCGCTATGCCAGGACAAAAATTCATTATTTAAATCTAAGAGGTAACATCATGAAAAAAACATATATCTTTATATTTCTAATGCTCAGTAACATTGCCATGGCAGATTGCACATATAACGGGAAAAAATATTCTGAAGGCACTGTGCTTGGCCCCTATGTTTGTTCTGGCGGGCAATGGATAACCCTTTAAAATAAATTAGGATAGTATTTAAGATACAAACCGTTGCATTTAGATCGTGAATTTACCATTTATTATCAATTAAAAATCCTGTATCCGAAATAGGTAACAGGATTTGTTAGGAGGTAATAACGTGGCCGTTTTCTTTCACGTTAAATACATTTTCCTATTATGACAATTTTTTTATGTGAGGAATTCACAATAACTTTGTGTCATTTACATAATTCTATTGACGATCTTAAATACAGAATATGTAGGATTGAAACTCGACTTTCTTTTGTATTCTGAGATTTGGTCGGGGCGAGAGGATTTGAACCTCCGACCCCCTGCACCCCATGCAGGTGCGCTACCAAGCTGCGCTACGCCCCGATTGATTTACTTACTAGCTGAAAAATTCTTTCAGAGAAAAAAGAATTTATTTTAAAATTTCCAGTAATTCTTCTAACTCACCAACCATTTGGTGAATCATTTGTTTGGTTCGTGTTGAATCTTCTTTGACATCATCACTGGCTAAATGTGCTCTTGCCCCACCGATAGTAAAACCTTTTTCATAGAGCAAAGAACGTATCTGACGAATTAGCAACACATCATGTCGCTGATAATAACGCCGATTACCACGCCTTTTAACCGGTTTTAACTCAGCAAACTCTTGCTCCCAATATCTCAATACATGGGGCTTTATTTCACATAATTCGCTTACCTCACCTATTGTGAAGTATCTTTTTGCCGGTATTGCCGGCAATTCATTGTTATTACTTGGCTCCAGCATACGCTTCTACCCTTGCTTTTAATTTTTGACCCGATCTAAAGGTGACAACACGGCGGGCAGTGATAGGAATTTCCTCACCAGTTTTGGGATTTCGGCCAGGCCTACTGCTTTTATCTCTGAGTTCAAATTTACCAAACCCGGAAATTTTAACCTGCTCACCAATTTCTAATGAACCTTTAATTTCTTCAAAAAACATTTCTACCATCTCTTTTGCTTCACGCTTGTTTAACCCTAATTCGTCAAACAGCCTTTCTGCAAAATCTGCTTTTGTTAAAGCCATGTAATCAATCCCTCAATTTCGCACTTAGTTGATTCGATAGTTTATCCAGTACTTTGCTAACTATAGCATCAATTCCGGCATCTGTTAATGTTTGTTTATCGTCTTGGAGAATTAAACCTAAGGCGATACTTTTAAAACCATCATCCACGCCTTGCCCACGATAAACATCAAAGAAAACAATATCCTGAATAATATTGATAGAACAGCTTGTAATACAATTTTGAATCGCTCCAACTGACACGTCTTCTTTGACAATTAGTGCCAAATCTCGCCGAACTGACGGAAATTTGGACAACGCTGAAAAAGCCGGAATATTTTTCTGCAATATCAGGTCTTGATCTAATTCAAACAGGAAAACACTTTGATCAAACCCCAATTGTTTTTCTATAGTGGGATGCAGCATCCCCATCCAACCTAATTCTGTATTATCCGCAGTTATGATTTTTGCAGATTGTCCGGGGTGAAGAGCGGGGTGTTTGTCGGCTACAAAAGTAACTTTATTTCCAGTTAAAGCAACTAATGACTCAATATCTGATTTAAGATCAAAAAAATCAACCTGCCTAGTTTTTTCACCCCATTGATCTTCATTAATCTGTCCTAAAACCAAGCCAGCCAGTGCTTTATGCTGTTTAATTTTACCATCCTGGTTAATGAATCTTAAGCCATTTTCAAAAAAACGAACTCGAGTTTGTTGTCTATTGACATTGTACTGAGCTGCTTTAAGCAATCCACACCATAAAGTTGTCCTCATGACTGACATATCAGCAGAAATGGGATTTTTCAAACTAATGGGAACATCATCAGGTGCTATTATTTGCTGAATTTCTTCATCTACAAAACTATAAGTTATCGCTTCCTGATAGCCCTTTGCAACAAACAAATTTTTTGCACTGTCGATAGACAGTTCAGCTTCAGTCGCTTTGCCAAGCTCCGAACGCATTAACAGGCTGCGTGTGGGTAAATTATTGTAACCGTAGATCCGGCCAATTTCTTCAATCAAATCAGCTTCAATCGCAATATCAAAACGAAATCCTGGGGGCGTTATTTCCCATCCTTCAGAAATTTCATTGACGGACATACCCAGTCGTTGAAAAATAGCGATAACCTGCTCATCCAGCAAAGTCACACCTAATATCTTTTCGATACGCTGTCTTCTCAGTGTAACCGGTGATCTTGGTGGTAAACTAGCCTCAGTAGTGACTTCAGTGACAGGGCCAGCACTACCCCCAGATATTTCCACAATAAGCTGAGTTGCACGTTCAATAGCGCGATGTTGCAAGGTTGGATCAACTCCTCGCTCAAAACGGTGTGACGAATCGGTATGCAGTCCGAACCTACGGGCTTTTCCAGCAATGCTTTCAGGTGCGAAATAAGCACATTCCAGAAAAATATTCTGTGTCGTATCACTAACTGCCGTTACACTTCCTCCCATCACCCCAGCCAATGCTAAAGGTTGATTATCATCAGCAATAACCAATACGTCTTCATCTAATTCAATAACCTGGTCATTCAATAAATCCAGTTTCTCGTCAGCCTTGCCGGGACGGATACTAATAGTCCCTTGAAGTTTATCAGCATCAAAAGCATGGAGTGGCTGACCCATTTCCAATAACACATAGTTGGTAACATCGACCAAAGGTCCAAGACTTCTTAAACCTGCGCGGCGTAGCCGTTCCTGCATCCATAACGGCGTCTCAATATTTGGATTTACATTTTTAATTACTCGCCCCAAATAACGAGGACAATCATCTACCGATGTAACCGTTACATTTTTTGTGTCTTGATGTGAGGTTGCAACCGAATCAGTCATTGCTACTGACCAATCCATCTCATTTAATACAGCCACCTCCCTGGCAACACCTTCAACACTCAAGCAATCTGCTCGGTTAGGGGTCAAGTCGAGCTCAATAATTGAATCATTTAATGCCAGATATTCTCTGATATCTTTACCCACAGGGGCATCTGCCAGTAATTCCATCAGTCCGTCAGCATCTTCTGCCAACCCTAACTCTTTGGTGGAACATAACATCCCCAGGGATAATTCACCGCGTAACTTTGATTTTTTTATTTTAAAATCACCGGGCAATTCAGCACCGACCAATGCAGCAGGTATCTTTAGTCCTTGCCGAACATTACTAGCTCCACAAACGATTTGTAACGGCTCTTCACCACCCACATTTACGCTACAAACCTTAAGTTTATCGGCATTTGGATGCAGCTCAACACTCAACACTTCAGCAACTACAACACCACTAAATTTGGCAGCTGCCGGACTAACTGAATCTACTTCCAATCCAGCCATTGTTAATTGCTCAACAAGCTGTTCAGTAGTAACAGGAGGGTTAACTAGTTCTCTTAACCAGGCTTCACTAATTTGCATATCAACAAGTCACCTTAGTTAAATTGTTCCAGAAATTTAAGATCATTTTCGAAAAATAATCGTAAATCATTGATTCCATAGCGCAACATGGCTAAACGCTCTACCCCCATACCAAATGCAAAACCGGTAAATTCATCACTGTTAATACCAACGGAGTTAAATACTTCAGGATGAATCATGCCGCAACCCATAACTTCTAACCAGCCCGTTTGCCCACAAACTCGACAACCTTTGCCATCACACATGACACATTCAATATCAACTTCGGCTGAAGGCTCGGTAAATGGGAAGTAAGATGGCCTGAAACGCACTTGAATGTCTTTTTCAAAAAAGCGGCTAAGAAATTCGTAAACCACACCTTTCAGGTCAACAAAACTGACGTCTGTATCCACCAGAAAACCTTCTACCTGATGAAACATTGGAGTATGGGTAATATCAGAATCGCAGCGATACACTCGGCCAGGAGCAATCACCTTAAGTGGTGGTTTCTCTGATTCCATCACCCGGATTTGTACCGGAGAAGTATGGGTTCTTAAAACCGTATGCGCATCAAAATAGAAGGTATCATGCATTGCTCTTGCTGGATGATGAGCGGGAATATTTAATGCCTCGAAATTGTGATAATCATCTTCGATTTCTGGGCCCTCTACCGCCTGAAAACCAACGCTAGCAAAAATTTTTTCAATTCTTCGCAAGGTGACCGTAACAGGGTGTAAACCCGCAACAGATTGACCGCGGCCAGGCAAAGTCACATCGATTGCTTCGCTAGCTAATCTTTCAGCCAGTGCTGCATTTTGCATCGCTTCTTTACTGGCATCCAATTGTGCCTGAAAAGTGTTTTTTGCTGTATTTATTATCTGCCCCGCTTCACGGCGTTGTTCAGGCTCTAGCTTACCCAACTGTTTCATTTGTTGAGTGAAAGCCCCCTTTTTCCCCAGATATAAAACCCTGACCTGCTCAAGTTGATTTAGATCACTGGCTTTTGCCAATTCCTGTAAGGCTTGGGTGAGAATTTCTTCGATATTTGCTGACACTAGATTCAGTTCACAATAGCGGTTGAGGGATTGAAAAGGAAAATTGTCTAGATGCTTTGATTAAACATCTACACAATAAACAGCAACGCAAGTAAAAACGACCATGTGTAACATGATCGTTCTCTACTTATGGTTGGCTTTGATTTGCTTTCGCTATTTCAGCTATTTCTGCAAATGCGGCACTATCTCGTACAGCTATATCCGCCAGTACTTTACGATCAATAGCAACATTTGCCTTGGTTAGACCGTTAATCAATCGACTGTAGGAAATACCACATTGCCGTGCAGCAGCATTGATACGAACAATCCACAAAGCTCTAAACTGACGTTTTCTTTGCTTGCGATCACGATAGGCATATTGACCGGCCTTAATGACAGCTTGCTTGGCAACACGATAGACACGGCTTCGAGCACCGTAATATCCTTTCGCTTGCTTTAATATTTTTTTATGTCTTGCTCTGGCAGTCACGCCACGTTTTACTCTAGGCATTCTCTTCTCCTTAAATTAACTGTATGGCAACATACGTGCAGCCATACGCACGTCAGCCGGATGAAGAGTTGCCGATTTACGCAACTGTCTTTTTCTTTTGGTACTCTTCTTGGTCAAAATATGACGTCGATGAGACTGATTACATTTGAAACCGCCACCACCAGTACGCTTAAAGCGCTTGGCAGCACCACGGTTGGTTTTTATTTTTGGCATTTGTTTTCTCCACTTAGTTAGGTTAAAGCCATCCTTGAGAAAAAACCCAGCAAGGCAAAATGCATGGCCCTGAAGAATTTTACTTGCTAAAACAGCAAGATTCAGTAATCGTTCCGTCAATTACAAAGTTCATTTCAATTGTGATGTTAGTTGTTATTTTTTCTTAAGCGGTGCCAACACCATTACCATCTGGCGACCTTCCATTTTTGGAAACTGTTCAACGGAAGCTAATTCTTCCAAATCTTTTTCTACGCGCTTTAATAATACTAGGCCTAATTCTCTATGAGCCATTTCACGTCCACGAAAACGCAGGGTAACCTTGGTTTTATTACCTTCATTGAGAAATTTTGTCAGGTTCCTCAACTTAACCTGATAATCGCCTTCTTCCGTTCCCGGTCTGAATTTGATTTCTTTAATCTGAATTTGCTTTTGCTTCTTTTTTGCTGCCTGCAACTTTTTGTTGCGTTCAAACTGATATTTGCCGTAGTTCATAATCCGGCAAACGGGAGGATCAGCATTTGGTGAAATTTCAACTAAATCTAAATCTGCCTCAAAAGCAATTTGCTTTGCTTCATCCAGCGAAATGATGCCTAATTGTTCTCCCTCCGCCCCTGTCACTCTGATTCTTCTTGCAGTTATTGCATCATTCAGGCGCGTTTCATCTTTTTTAGCAGCGATACTTCAGTCCTCCAAATAACATTTATTATTTTTTACTCTCAATTACACTCTTTAATTGCCGAGAAAGTTCATCGACAGAAAGACTACCAAGATCCTCACCTTTCTGTGTTCGTACAGCAACCGTATTATTTTCCAATTCTTTATCACCAACAATCAGAAGGTATGGTACACGTTGCATAGAATGCTCGCGAATTTTAAAACCAATCTTCTCATTTCTCAAGTCTTTTTTAACTCTAAACCCATGTTTTTCTAATTCTGAGCTAAGTTGCTCCGCATATTGCTCATGGCGACCCGCTATATTCATTACCACAATTTGCACTGGAGACAACCAAACAGGCATGGTTCCTGCGTGCTGCTCGATCAAAATACCAATAAAACGTTCCAGCGATCCCAGAATGGCTCTGTGCAACATAACCGGGACTTGTTTTGAGCCATCTTCAGCGATATAAGTAGCATCCAAGCGGTCTGGCATCGAAAAATCCACCTGTATCGTGCCACATTGCCAAACACGCTCCAGGCAGTCTTTCAGTGAAAATTCAATTTTTGGCCCATAAAAAGCGCCCTCTCCCGGTTGCAGATCCCAAGCCAACTCTTTGCTGTTAAGAGCCAACTCTAACGCTTGTTCGGCTTTATCCCATACTGCATCATCCCCTACCCGATTTTCCGGACGGGTGGATAATTTAATTATAATTTCTGTAAAGCCGAAGTCTTTATAAACATCAAATAACAAATCAATGAATGCCGAGACTTCTTCCTGAATTTGATCTTCTGTACAAAAAATATGAGCGTCATCCTGGACAAAATTTCTAACCCGCATTAACCCGTGTAAAGTACCGGAGGGTTCGTTGCGATGACATGAACCAAACTCAGCCATACGAATAGGAAGATCGCGATAACTTTTTATGCCCTGGTTATATATCTGCACATGGCAAGGGCAATTCATCGGTTTTATCGCGTAATCGCGATGTTCTGAATGCGTGGTGAAGATCATATCACCAAATTTATCCCA
>JAUXDP010000093.1 GCA_030618325.1 Methylococcaceae bacterium
CGTATTTGTAACCATTGTATTAATCCGGCTTGTGTGGCTTCTTGTCCTTCTGGTTCATTATATAAGCGTGAAGAAGATGGCATCGTCTTGGTTGACCAGGATAAATGCCGTGGCTGGCGCATGTGTATCAGTGCCTGCCCGTACAAAAAAATGTTCTTCAACTGGGAATCAGGAAAGGCTGAAAAATGTACCGCTTGTTATCCACGGGTTGAATCCGGTTTGCCGACTGTTTGTTCCGAGTCTTGTGTAGGCAGAATTCGTTATAACGGCATTATGTTGTACGATGCTGACCGCATTGAAGAACTGGCATCAGTTCCTGATGATCAGGATTTGTACCAGGCCCAACTGGATTTATTTCTAGATCCGAATGACCCGGAAGTCATTAAACAAGCAAAAATAGATGGTATTCCTGAGTCATGGCTGGAAGCGGCCCAACAATCGCCGATTTATAAAATGGCGGTAGACTGGAAAGTTGCCTTCCCGTTACATCCTGAATATCGTACCATGCCGATGGTCTGGTATGTGCCACCTTTGTCACCGGTACAAGCACAAATTGATCAAGGCAATCTGGAAACAGCTCCTGATGGCGCTATCCCCAAAATTGAAACCTTACGTTTGCCCGTTCAATATCTGGCCAACATGCTGACAGCGGGAAAAGAGGAACCTATTGTTCTGGCGTTAAAACGCATGATTGCAATGCGCAGTTTCTACCGTTCATTGAATGTGGATGGTAAAACCGATCTGGCTGTATTGAAAGAAGTGGGTCTGGATGAAATGGAGGTTCGTGAAATGTATCGTTATATGGCCTTAGCTAACTACGAAGATCGGTTCGTTATTCCAACCAGCCACGAAGAGTTGCGCCATGAAGATTTTCATAGCTTCCAGGGTGACAACGGCTTCAGCTTTGGCAATGATGGTTGCAGTATCAGCCCGAATGCTTCTATATTCCCAGATCGACGTAAAAAAACTGAGGATGTACTGGAGTTTGTCCGATTCCATCCTGCTGCAAAACGCTCTGATGGAGAAAAGGCATGATTCCAGTTTATAAGATACTTTCGGTATTACTGGAATATCCTAGTAAAGAAATGGCTGCAAGTTGGGATGACATCAAACAAGCCATCTCAGCTCAGGATGACCTGCCTGCGGAGGATAAACAACGATTAGCCGAGTTTACTGATTGGGCATCAACCATGTCTTTAACAAAGTTGCAAGCTGAATATGTCAACACCTTTGATATGACCGCAGATAACTCGCTTTATCTTACGTATCATTTATTTGATGAGCAAGATAGAGATAGAGGTCCTGCGCTTATTCAGCTATCAGAACTTTACAAGTCAACAGGCTTTGAAATTGGTGACGGCGAACTTCCAGATTATTTACCGTTAATTATGGAATTTGTCTCTACGATGGACGATTTGCACAGTGCTCAATCGTTTTTACAACAAACAGCACAAGCAGCTGACATTATTGCCAGTAACCTTGAGAAAAAAGAAAGCCCATACGCACCGCTGGTCAGATTGGTGGAGCATCATGGTCACCTCACCGATATTGCTGCATAAGTTATGACAGATAACATCCCTCTAAGAACCTGTTCAAGATCTACTGCGCCGCTGCCATTTGCGGTTGGGCGGTGCTCGAAATCCTCATTTACTCCATGTAAACTCCGGTTTCTGCGCTCCGTCCGCCCACAACTGACAGCGGCTCGTGACGATCTTGAACAGATTCTAAGGGATGTTATCTGTGCCAAATTAAAATATATTTAGGTATCGCTATGAACTTAACAAATTTACTCTTTGGAATATTTCCCTACATCGCCTTGACCACTTTTGTAGTGGGCAGTTTGGTTCGGTTTGATCGGGAACAATACACTTGGAAAGCGGATTCCAGTCAATTTTTTGAGCCAGAACTATTACGCAAAGGCAGTATTCTATTCCACATCGGTGTGCTCGCTTTATTCTTCGGCCATTTTGCCGGATTGGTTACGCCCCACTCCTGGTTTTTAGGCATGGGCATTTCCGACATGGGGCATCAATATATTGCCATCATTCTGGGCGCTGTCTTCGGTAGCATCTGTATGATGGGCGGTGTCATTCTTTGGAAGCGTCGCATGTATAACCCAAGGGTTCGAGCAAACAGCCGGTTTATGGATATTTTTATCCTAGATTGGATTCTGGTCACTTTGGCAGTCGGCTTAATCACCATTCCAGTATCGTTATATCACGCCATTAGTGGAGATGCTTCAACTATGATCATGCTCGCGGAGTGGGTACAGGGTATGTTGGTGTTTAATGCCGACCCACAGTTACTTGATGATGTAGGATTCATCTATAAACTACACCTATTCTTAGGTATGTCGGTGTTCTTTTTATTTCCTTTTACACGTCTAGTACATGTTTGGAGTGCGCCGCTAAGTTATATCGTCAGGCCCTATCAACTCGTTCGCACTAAATACGTCAAACAGAGATAACATCCCTTGAAGGGATGTTATCTCTAAATATCAGTATATGGACAATGTACCGTTAATAACAGGTGAGTTTTATCACCTGTTCAACAGAGCCAATAGCCATACAGATAAATTATTTTACCAAGACCGGAATTTCAAATACTTCTTACAGCAATGGGGGTATTTTTTAGGTAGATATCTGGAAATATGGTGTTATTGCCTAATACCTAACCACTTTCATTTTTTGGTTCGTGTAAAAGAAAATGATAACCGCACCATTATGCAGTCCTGGAGAAAGTTTTCGATCGGTTACACGCTTGCAATTAATAAACAAGAAAAAAGACGTGGCAGTCTTTTCCAGGAACATCCGAAGCGATTGCATATAAAGTCTGAGACACATTTATTAGAGCTGATTCGTTATATCCACAACAACCCCGTTCATCATTCTCTGACTACCAAACCGGAGCAGTGGCAATACAGCTCATATAGAGCAATGTTATGTGATGCTCACACCAGAGTTGAACGAACCAAAGTTTTACACCTGTTTGGTGATGTAAATACCTTCATTCAATTTCACCAACAATCAAATAGTCATCACAATATTGAATATTGTGTAGCCGAATAACCAAGAGATAACATCCCTCCAAGGGATGTTATCTCTATTTTTACAAACCCTGGAGATACAATGGAATTCAAATACGCAGACCCAGTAACAGATTTTTCAAATGGATTGGTCGTATTGAAAACCTACCACGAGGATTTTCTTGTTAGAGGCGTTAAATTATTAGACTTAGTTAACGAAATCAAGCAGCAAGGAATGAATGAGTCGTTAGCTAACCAATGTGCAGCAGTGTTATGCCATTTTGGCCATGCCAATAATTTACATCATCAGGACGAAGAGCAAGCTCTATTTCCTCTATTATTAGGTCAATCGATATTAATAGACGGTATGATAGAGCGGTTAATGATGGATCATGAGGAGATCGAAAAATCCTGGGCGCTGTTGGCTGAGCAATTAAGCAGTCCGGAACAAATCAAAGATTATTATCAATTGATACATTTGGCAGAAGATTTTGAAAAAATTCACCGGGAACATTTAACTCGTGAAGATGAAGATTTTTCTCCCAAAGCTAAAGACATTTTAAGTTCTGAGCAAATACAGCAGGCCGGCAAAAAAATGGCTGAACTGAGGCATTTAAAAACCCAAGATTAAAAAGATAACATCCCTTCAAGGGATGTTATCTCTATGTCCACTATTTTTCTTCCGAAGGCTCCAGCATTTCAGGTAATGACTTCGGTCCGCGTAACTCTGGGTGCAGTTTTCTATCAGACAGAATAATCGCCGTATGCATCCACACCAGGGAAATGGCCACGATAACAAACAACAGCATAAAGCAGCTAGTCCAAATTCCGATCACGTCGTTCATTAAACCAAAACAGATGGGTAATATAAATCCACCCAAACCGCCGATCATACCGACCAAGCCTCCGACAGCACCCACATGATCTGGGTAATAAACTGGAATATGTTTGTACACGGCCGCTTTGCCTAAAGACATAAAAAACCCCAGGAAAATAGTTAAAATAACAAACGGGACTAGACCTATGGCAATAGTAAAGTGAATCGGGCCTTCTATTCCATGTACTTTATATTCAGTAGCAGGATAAGACAGAAAAAATAGACAAATCAGGCAACTGATAAAAGTGATATACATCACCGTTCTAGCACCCATTTTGTCTGACATCCAGCCACCTAACGCCCTGAATATGCTACCCGGTAGTGCATAACAGGCTGCTAGCATACCAGCGGTAGCTATTTCCAGACCATACATTCCCATATAATATCGAGGTAACCAAAGTGCAAGTGCGACATATGCACCGAATACGAAAAAATAATAGGTGGCAAAGCGCCAGACGCGAAGATGCTTTAATGGCTCCAATTGCATTAATGCCGGTTTTACTTTTTCGCCCCGCTCTTTTCTTGCCTTAGTTGCAGGATCTTCTTGTGTTAAAAACCAAAAAATAAATGCCATAACAAGCAGTATGACTGCATAAATTTTGGCTACATTCTCCCAGCCGTAAGCGACTAACAAAAAAGGTGCACCAAAGTTGGTTATTGCTGCTCCCACGTTCCCCATGCCAAATATGCCCAATGCAGTTCCCTGGCGATCTGTTTCGTACCAACGAGAAACATAAGCAATCCCTACAGCAAATGAGCCTCCTGCCAAGCCAACACCTAAAGCAGCAAGTAAATACATCGGATATGTCGATACCGTAGATAATAACCAGACAGCTACAGACGTTGTGAGCATTAAGCAAAAGTAAACAATACGACCCCCGTATTGATCCGTCCAGATACCCAGGAATATCCGGCTTAATGAACCTGTTAATATTGGTGTAGCAACCAATAAACCAAACTGGGTATCGTTGAGACCCAGATTTTGTTTGATTTTTATACCAATAATCGAAAATATGGTCCAAACCGCAAAACACACAGTAAAAGCTACAGTGCTAACGGCAAGACTTTTTGTTTGTTGGCCGGTACTAATACCGTCAAGCTCATTCATTTTCCTTCCTCGTGATTTATTTTAGAATAATATAATTATAATTGAAAACCACATAATTTGTATCGTTATAGTTTAGTGCTTGAGTATGTGAATACATCACATACTTTAGCTTCTGATTTTGGTAGATTGAATTCATGTCCTTATTAAGATGCTGATCTGGCACGAGGTGTTACTATGTCAAAAGTTAAAGATTTTCTAAACCCGAATTCAATGTTAACTCCGGGTATAGCAGGTAGTATAACTATGATGATCGCTAACGCATTATGGGTCAATTTTGGGTTGCCTCCCAAATATACTGCTCTGGTATTATGCCTTCTACTCGGTTTGGTTGTTTTAGCAGAATTAACGGCGCCACTATGGCAAAAATCGGTTTACTATATTATTAATGTGCTGATTATCTTTTCTGTTAGTGCTGGGTCTAATGTTGTTGGCATATCCACAAATCAAATTACTCAAGCAGCCCGGCAGCAAGTTTTTGTTGCGCTAGAATTACCTACGCTTAGTGGTTTCTTTATCAAAAAGGCTAAGGCAGATAGCGATATGAGCAAACGAAAAAAACTGTCGCAAAAAAAGCAAAACCGTGTAATTTCAAATCAATCACGAGCTGTAAAAGCCCCAGTTGTGGTACCGCTAGACACGCCGCCACCAACTGTAAAACTCAGAGGAAAAGTTACGTCGAAGTCATCACTTTCTAAACAACCAAAGGGGCGGACTTTTTTCCGAAGCTGGTTCTAAGGTAACTAGTAACAAATAACCTATTTATGTTGTGTGGGTTATTGCGAGCAACCTAAAAAGGCATAATATTGCCAAGCATGGAGCCAAATGATCCAAAAAGCATTGGCGCTATCACCGCAACTAGCTGAGGTATTTGATCGTGTAGGGAAAGGGACATTTTATGTTCCTTCAGCCATAGCTCAGGATTTGTGTTGGTTCCTTCATCTTGTCCAGACTGAATGATGCTACTTGCTTGTTGAGTTAGTGAGAATGTAGCAGGCAAATAAACTGCGGCCATAGTCAGGGTATAGATAACCCCCCAGTATTGGCTAACTGCTAGAGTAATTGCTCCAATTTGGAGGCGAGCATTATCGTCTGCCAGGAAGCTAAGTGGCCAATTTAACCATAGCTGCATATGTGCAATACCAATCACCATAATAGCCGATCCCCCTGCTAATAGTTCTTTGATAAGTTGTGATTGTCTAAGAAGGTCATTCAAGGTTGTTTTTGAAGATCTTTGTTTTTTGTGCATAATGCAACAACCTGTCAAAATACCAAAAGGGACAACGAATATAGCTATCAAGTTTATCAATGATAAAGTGGTGTAGACTGTATTTAATTCATTTTCCGAGTACTGCCCAGATGCGTGTAACGAATCGAAGGTAAATAGAAAAATTGTCGCTAATGGGCTTTTCGACGAATCAACCAGAAAAAAATAAGTGATTTCAGAAATTGAGAAAAATAAAGCTATCGAGATGAATAGTAGTAAGGTTGCCTTTGTTAATGATTGGCGAAGTATATTCCAGATAAAAACGCCAAATACAGCACTAACAAAAAAATATAAAAGGACACTGGTCAGCCACAGCAGCCGAGCTTTTGATTCCTGGAAAATGATTGCAGAAGAGAATTCTTTGTTTTCTGAAAAATGCTCGATTAAATTCGAATTCAGTTCCGGAAATTTAAAGGCCAGCAGCTCGAAGAGAATTTTGCCCAAAAACAATATTCCAAAGGGGGCAATGATGAATCGAAGTGCGTACAAACTGTCTTTAGAAATAATTCTTTGAAATTTCATATCAAACACATTTAACAAAAACGTCAATATCGTATTATGGTCAATTTTTCTTTGATGCTCAATTCCTTTTATCCTAAAAAAGTCAGTTAGACATGAAGCTAATCCTTATAAGTATTGCACTATTAATAGCCTTTTTTTGTTACTTGGGAATTACGCTACCAGAAGAAGAGGACTTTGAAGCCAAAATTTACAATTCTTCCACTGGTAATTCCATACCTTACAGGATACATATGCCTGTCAACATGGATACCAATAAGAAGTATCCGTTAGTTATTTTTTTTCATGGCTCCGGAGAAAGAGGCATGGATAATGCGAAACAATTGATTCATGGTGTTCGTGACATTCTGACCTATTCAATAGAAAGTAATGAACCGGCAATTATTATCGCCCCACAATCCCCACAGAACAAACAGTGGGTCAATGTGCCGTGGGATACGGACTCACATGTAATGTCCGAAGATCCTTCTCAGCCTATGAAGTTGGCTATGGCCTTAATGAAAGACATCATATCGAATCATCCGGTAGACAAGAAGAGAATCTATGTGACAGGTTTATCAATAGGGGGATTTGGTACCTGGGATATTCTTCAGCGTTTACCTCATCTGTTTGCGGCCGGGATACCTGTATGTGGGGGAGGTGACGCAACGCAGGCTGAAAAAATTAAAGATATACCGATATGGGCCTTTCATGGTGGCAAGGATACGGTTGTTAAGACTATGCGCTCAAGAGATATGATTGCCGCTATCAAAAAGGCCGGTGGAAAACCACTGTATACTGAATACAAAGGTGTGGCTCATGATTCCTGGACTGAAACCTATTCAGACAAGAATGTCTTAAGATGGCTTTTTACCCAACAGAAAATTTAAGGACTGAAGGTATTATGCTTCGCGTGGCCCCGCGAGGTATGGACAAGATCAGGTTATTCTAGTCTATAATTCGGAGCTTCTTTGGTAATGCTAACATCATGAACATGACTTTCGCGCAGACCGGCACCAGTTACCCGTACAAACTTAGCTTGATCATGTAATTTATTAATCGTTTGGCTCCCTGTGTAACCCATGCTGGCGCGAATACCGCCGATAAGCTGATGCACTATAGCGATTACACTACCTTTATAAGGCACGCGGCCTTCGATGCCTTCGGGTACCAATTTTTCTACGCTAGTAGCGTCTTCTTGAAAATAACGATCACTGGAGCCCTCCTGCTGTGACATAGCCCCTAAAGAACCCATGCCGCGGTACGATTTATACGATCGGCCTTGAAACAATTCCACTTCACCTGGTGCTTCCTCAGTACCTGCAAACAGGCTGCCCATCATTACTGAACAAGCTCCAGCCGCCAGTGCTTTCGCGACATCACCGGAATAGCGAATACCACCATCAGCTATTAACGGAATCCCCGTTCCTTTTAAAACCTCAGCAATATCAGTTATCGCGGTAATTTGTGGAACACCAACTCCAGCAACAATTCGAGTCGTACAAATTGAACCAGGGCCAATGCCTACCTTAACGGCATCCGCACCTGCTTCCACCAAAGCTGTTGCTGCCTCAGCGGTAGCAATATTGCCACCTATGACTTGCAGATCAGGATATTTTTGTTTGATCCATCGAACTCGATCTAGAACCCCTTGGGAATGACCGTGTGCAGTATCTACGATAATAACGTCAACACCAGCTTTCACTAATGCTTTAACGCGCTCTTCAGTTCCAGGGCCGGTTCCAACTGCGGCTCCGACACGTAAACGTTCCTGGTCATCCTTACAGGCCCGAGGGTAATCTTTAGCTTTTTGAATATCCTTAACCGTTATCATGCCGCGCAAATGAAAATCATCATTAACGACTAATATTTTTTCAATGCGATGTTCATGTAGAAGTTTAATCGCCTCATCCGGGCTGGCATTTTCTTTGATGGTAACTAATCGTTCTTTAGGTGTCATCAACTTGGAAACTGACTCGTCAAAACGGGTTTCAAAACGTAAATCCCGACTGGTTACGATACCTACCAGATCATCGCCCTCGACTACAGGTACCCCGGATATGTTTTTTGCCCGGGTGAGAGCCATTACTTCTCGAATGCTAGTATCTGGAGAAACGGTAATCGGCTCCCGAATAACGCCGCTTTCGAATTTTTTCACATGTCGTACTTCACAAGCCTGCTGGTCTGCCGTCATGTTTTTATGAATAATTCCGATGCCGCCTTCTTGAGCAATAGTAATTGCCAGCCTGGCTTCGGTGACAGTATCCATTGCTGCAGAAACCAGTGGAATATTAAGGGCGATTTGCCGAGTTAACCGAGTTTTCAGTTCGACATCGCGAGGTAAAACGGTTGAATGGGCAGGCACTAGAAGAACATCGTCAAATGTTAGTGCTTCTTGAATGATTTGCATAAGAAAAACCTACTGCCAAATATTTAACCGACCATTATACTATACCCCGGGCATTTTTATGGAGCCAATTTTGTATCACACCAAGTACCCAAAAAAGTCCTAAATAGGCCTGAATAAACCAGAATACTTCAACTGGAAACCGAAACCTGGCATAACCCATTGGCCCCGGGGTGCAGATAAAATAAAAGTTGGCTAGCATCATGAGCCAGAGAAAACCATCTTTCTTAATTATGATATAGACAGCCCCGAACAATGCAAAAAAAGCGATCAGGACTCTTAGCAACGCCTCAAAAATATAAAAATAATCCTGATTTTTCAAAAAAACAAATACTTTTTCTGTGAAGTCAGTGGCCTCTATTTCAAAAAAATGTAGTCTTTTTGTTTGATACCTAAAGGCATGGTAGACCTCAAACAAATTTGCCCCATTCATGGTTTTTAAAATTCCGTAACTCCATTGCTTTAAGTAATGCCAGGGATATTTCTTAAGTTCAGATATCGCAAGTTGTTGTTCTATGTCTATTATTTCAACGGTGCTTAGTGGGCGTTGTAAAATTGTAGCTTTTTCCTTCGTAGCTTTTTTAACCTGTGCTTTGATCTGCTCATGGCCTTCCCAGAAAGGTATCCCTAGTGCAGACTCCCAGACAACAGGCACATGATAGTTCGCTAACATATTACTCTGCTGACCTGACATTACTAGCTTGTCGAAATGGTAATAATTTCTGAGCAACCAAGGCGATATGACTAAAGTGAAGGTAATAAGCAATATTGAGGTATGTAGCCATTTTCTTCTATTTCTATAGGTAAAAACGACCAGGATTAAGGTGGCAACAATAGGAAAATACAGAATGGCAGGCCGAATATAAGCACCCAGCCCCATAAGCACGCCTGATAAAGCCAGATAACGCCAATTGCTACGTTGAAAGTAAAAGCCAATAGCGAATAATGCACCGAAGAAAAAAGGCAAAAATAAAGTCTCCGACAAAATCATTTTCGGTGTTGATAAACCACCTGGCTCAAGTAATAAGAAAATCACACCCACGTGGATTATTTTTTCACCGAAAAAGTGTTTCCCATAGCGATAAAAAAGGAAGATGGAGAGTCCATATATGATTTCCTGCCAAAACGTAGCCCAATATGGACTTTCCATGCCAAGTTCATACAAGAAAACCAGGAATGCTGGATAACCCGGGGTTCTGAAAATCTGAGGTGAAAAGGGAGGTTTATCTGATTGAGAAAATACATGATATTCCCTTAATATATCGGCCAACCAGAGATAATATCCGGAATCTTCTTCAAGATAATCGCCATCAAAACCTATAAAAAAGGCATAGACAATAATCCTGAAAAGGATGAGAGTTCCAACGATCCAGCTAAAACGCATAGAAAACGGTACTGTAGTATTAAATAATTCATATTCTACCAAATCACCCTGCAGTCAAAACAAGGTGTAATAAAAAATATCAGCAATTCCCGCTAAAATAAGAAATGTTGCTAAATAAGGTCTGTAGGCGGTTTAAAAATAAAGTTTTCGTAAACTTTTATGTATTTTCAATATAATATAGCCCAAACTTAAAGTTTGA
>JAUXDP010000121.1 GCA_030618325.1 Methylococcaceae bacterium
GGCGTTGGATGATTTCCTGCGATCCTCATGTATTTCATATACACTGCGGTTCTCGAAAATCATCCGCCTTGAACTCGAACAAACTACGAATTATTAGAGGTACCCTACATGGATTCATATAAATCCAAATATTGTTTAGCACTATTTTTCCAAGAAAAATCTTTTTTCATGCCAGCCTTTTGCAATTTTGACCAGGTTTTTTTGTCTTTAAACAAAATCAGGCAGCGCTTCAATGCTTCCTGTAATGATCCTGCTTCGGCGTCACTAAAAACGATGCCGGATGCGGTATTATCTGCCAGGGTTTCGGGCATAGCATCAACGACGGTATCGGCTAATCCCCCCGTGTGACGGACGATGGGAATAGTTCCGTAGCGTTGGCTGTACATTTGGTTCAATCCGCAGGGCTCAAAGCGGGAGGGCATTAAAAATACATCGATTCCTGCTTCAATTAGATGTGCCAGCTTTTCGTTATAGCCAATGGTTACGGATATTTTATCTGGATATAATCGGGCAAAATTGTTTAATTCTCGTTCCAGGTTGCTATCACCACTGCCAAGCATAATGATTTGAATGGGCATGGTGATAATTTCCGGGATGATCTCGATCAGTAAATCAATACTTTTTTGTTGCACGAGACGGCTGACCAGACCGAAAACCGGGATTTCTGCATCGACTGGCAGACCGACCTGTTTTTGTAATTCAGTTTTGTTGATTAGTTTCTTATCCAGGCTTGATGCATCATAGCCTTGTGGTAGATTAGGGTCAGTTTTTGGATTCCAATCATCCATATCTATACCATTAATAATACCACTTAAAATATCTTGCCGATGGCTTAGCAGACCTTCCAGGCCATAGCCAAACTCTGGTGTCTGAATTTCCAAAGCATAAGTTGGGCTAACGGTGGTGATTCGATCAGAATAAGTTAGGCCGCCCTTGATGAAAGACAGCATTTCATGAAACTCCAGTCCACTAGGATTCCACAATTGGCCAGGAAGATTCAGGGCATGATAGGTTGCGGGGGGGAATAACCCTTGATAGGCTAGGTTGTGAATCGTGAAAACGGTTTTGGGGCGTTCTTCTTCCAGGGAGAGTAAAGCGGGAACCAGGCCGCTTTGCCAGTCATTACAATGGACGATGTCGGCTTTCCAGTCTAGTTCGGTTCTATTCATAGCGACTTCAACCGCAATTCGGCAAAAAACAGCAAATCGTTCGGCAATATTTTCCCAAGGCTCTCCATTCTCATCGAGGTATGGGTTGCCGGGAGTACTGTAAAGCTCGGAACAATCGACTAGCCATACCGGAACATTAGACTCCGGTAGCTGGGTTTCCAGAATATTAACATCGCGGTTATCGACCCGTACTGTGCATCGGTAATGTGCATCCTGGGTGGTGATAGCTTGGTAATTAGGGATAATCACCCGAATATCCTGTGATAATTCTGCCAACGCTTTTGGCAGGCTGCCGGCAACATCGGCCAGGCCCCCGGTTTTAATGAGCGGATGGGCTTCACTGGTAACAAAAAGTACTTTTTTCATAATGGTGTTACCTACCTGCATATTATAGTTTTAAAACAAGACCCGCTAATGGTGGCAGATTGAGGACAATTGAATGATCCTGTCCCATCCAGGGAGTGGGTTCTGAAATCACATAACCATTGCCGATATTGGAGCCATCATAATAGCTAGAGTCAGAGTTAAAGATTTCATGGTAGGTACCGGGTTCTGAAACACCAATACGGTAATCGTGTCTCGGAACTGGAGTAAAGTTAAGTACGACTAACAGCCTTTCGTCACCATTAGTTCGGATATAGCTGATGATGGATTGTTCAAAGTCATGGCAATCCACCCAGCTGAAACCTTCGTGGTCAAAATCATGCTGAAATAGTGCCGGGTGAATTTTATACAGCTTGTTCAAATCCTTAACCAGGGTCTTAACACCTTGATGATGGGGATAGTCCAGCACATACCAATCTAGCGAATGGTTTGAATTCCATTCCGTTCCCTGACCAAATTCACACCCCATGAACAACAGTTTTTTACCCGGATAAGTAAACATAAAGGTATAAAGTAACCTCAGGTTTGCAAAGCGTTGCCAATCGTCGCCCGGCATTCTGTCGAGTAATGATCCTTTGCCATGTACTACTTCATCATGCGAAAAAGGTAAGATAAAGTTTTCGGTAAAGGCATAAAGCAAGCCAAAGGTTAGCACATCATGATGATGCTTTCGATGTACAGCATCCTGGCTCATATAACTCAAGGTGTCGTGCATCCAGCCCATATTCCATTTCATGGAAAAGCCCAGGCCACCCGTCCAGGTTGGCCTAGTCACTTGTGGCCAAGCGGTAGATTCTTCGGCTAGAATCATGGTGCCAGGATGTTGTTCGTGTGTTACTGTGTTCATTTGTCTTAGAAAATCAATGGCTTCAAGATTTTCATTGCCGCCGTACATATTGGGTATCCAATCATTGTCTTCACGGGAATAATCTAAATAAAGCATGGAAGCGACTGCATCTACCCGCAGGCCGTCCAGGTGGAATTCTTCCAGCCAGAAAAACGCACTGGAGAGTAAAAAGTTTTTCACTTCATTGCGACTGTAGTTGTAAATCAATGTTCCCCAGTCACGGTGTTCGCCTTTACGTGGGTCTTCGTGTTCATATAGTGGGCTACCATCAAATCGGGCCAAGGCAAAATTATCTTTGGGGAAATGGGCGGGAACCCAGTCCAGAATAATGCCGATACCATTTTGATGGCAATGATCAACAAAATAGCGAAATTCATCAGGTGTACCATGGCGGCTGGTTGGGGCAAAATAACCGGTGGTTTGATAGCCCCAGGAAATATCTAGTGGGTGTTCGGTAATAGGTAGCAGTTCAATATGGGTAAAGCCCAATTCTTTGACGTAATCAACCAGTTGTTCAGCCAGTTCTTTATAAGTCAGAAAATTACCCTGGGCATCCCGGCGCCATGAGCCGAGATGGACTTCATAAACAGATAAAGGTTGATGTAGCCAGTCATATTTTAAACGCTGCGCCATCCATTTGTAATCTTGCCAGTGATAGTTGTCTTCTTTAACAACTATTGAAGATGTTTTTGGGCGAAATTCGAATTGTTGCCCGTAGGGGTCGGTTTTAACGACAATTTCATCCGTTTGCCGATTTAAAATTTCAAATTTGTAAAAACAACCGACATCTAGACCCGGCATAAAAATTTCCCAGATGCCACAATCGCCAAGATTTCGCATCGGGTTGCAGCGGCCATCCCATTTGTTGAAATCGCCGATGATGCTGACACGTTGGGCATTAGGTGCCCAAACAGCAAAATAGACACCATCAATTTTATCTACTTGACGTAAATGGGCCCCCAGTTTTTGATAGATATGCCAGTGATTACCCTCGGAAAATAAATGTTGATCCATGTCCGAAAGTTGAGAGTCAAAATCATAAGGATCGTAGTTCTCATGGCTAACGCCATCTTTGTCCAGCCATTGCAGGGAATAATGAGCAGGTAAATCATCTTTCTCGGTACTGTATTCAAACAAGTCGGTTTCAGGAATTCTTTGGAATACTTGTTTGTTATCAGCTAGTGTTACTGATTCTGCATAGGGTAAAAAAACGGTGATGTTTGTGTTTTTCCCTTTTATATGGCGACCTAAAATCGAAAAAGGATCATGATGCTTGGCATTAATGATCTTTGTTAAGTCGGTATCAAGCCTATTTTTTTTTGTTTGCTTGTTCATTTCGCTATGCCTCGGTATAGTAACAACGGTTGGAGATCATAGTACCAAATAAAGCTATGGTTAGAATAGTCAAATTAATATGAGGGGGAATTATGGCAGCGTCAAATAGCCAAGAATATGGTCATTCAGTACCACACTTAACTCGAAATACTATTGCGTTGGTTCTAGCGGGTGGGCGAGGGTCGAGATTGAAGAATATGACTGATTGGCGTGCTAAACCGGCAGTCCCTTTTGGTGGGAAATTCCGGATTATCGATTTTCCATTGTCAAACTGTATTAATTCAGGGATACGTAAAATTGGTATCTTGACCCAATATAAAGCAGATTCCTTGATTCGGCATATCCAGGAAGGCTGGGGATTTCTTAGAGGTGAATTTGGTGAGTTTGTGCATTTGATGCCAGCACAACAGCGTATTGAAAGCTCCTGGTACGAAGGTACGGCGGATGCTATTTATCAAAATATTGATATTTTACGGACACTTAATATTGAGTATGTGTTGGTTTTGGCTGGCGATCATATCTATAAAATGGACTATGGCACGATGTTGAAGGATCATGTGGATAATGAAGCTGATTTAACGATAGGATGTCTTGAAGTTTCTCTTGAAGAAGCATCCGAGTTTGGGGTGATGGATGTAGATGAGAATCGGCGTGTCCGTGCATTTGTCGAAAAACCTAAAAATCCACCCGTGATGCCAGGTAGAACAGATACGGCGCTCGCTTCTATGGGGATCTATATTTTTAACGCGGGATTTTTGTTTGAACAACTCATTAAGGATGCCGATACCAAGGGTTCAACCCGGGATTTTGGCCATGATATTATTCCTTCGGTCATCAATCAATACCGGGTTAACGCTTACCCATTTCTGGATATGCAAAGTGGCCAGCAGAGTTATTGGCGGGATGTGGGTACGATTGACGCCTATTGGAAGGCGAATATGGAGTTGATCGGCGTGAATCCTGATATGAATTTATATGATAATACCTGGCCGATATGGACCCATCAGCTACAAGAGCCACCAGCTAAATTTGTTTTCGATGATGATGAACGTCGTGGAATGGCTGTTGATTCCATGGTTTCCGGAGGCTGTGTGGTTTCTGGTGCAAAGGTCAGGCATTCGTTGCTTTTTTCCAAAGTGAGAGTTAATTCCTATTCCGTTGTTCAGCATTCTGTAATATTGCCGGAAGCAAATATAGGCCGAAACTGCCAAATTACCAAAGCCATTATTGAAAAAGGTTGTACTATACCTGAGGGAACAATCATTGGGGATAATCAAGCCGATGATGAAAAACGATTTCATGTTAGCCCGGGTGGGGTGGTGTTAGTGACACCTGAGATGTTAGGGCAAGAACGACACCATGTCAGATAAAAAAAAGTTGAAGGTGGTATTCTGCTGGCACATGCACCAGCCGGAATACCGTGATTTGCAGACTGGAGAATATAACCTACCCTGGACTTATTTACATGTTATCAAAGACTATGTGGATATGGTGGCGCATCTGGAGGCCAACCCTGAGGCCAAAGCTGTGGTTAATTTTGCACCCATTCTGCTGGAACAAATCGAAGATTATGCTAGCCAGATAAATAGTTATTTACATGACCGGGTAGTGGTCAGTGATCCACTGTTAGCAGCATTGGTCAATCCGGTTATTACTTCCGACCCAGACGAAAGGCTGGTGATTATTAAAAACTGTTTGCGAGCTAATCGACAACGTTTGATCAACCGGTATCTGCCATTTCAGAAATTAGCCGATATGGTAGATTGGTTGGAAGCCAATCCTGAAGGCATGCAATATATCAATCCCCAATTTATTGCGGATATTTTGGTCTGGTATCATTTGTCCTGGATGGGGGAAACGGTAAAATTGACAGATCCCCGGATTAAACGTCTGATCGACAAAGGAAGTAATTTTACTCAACATGAACGTTTTGAAATTATTGAGATAATTGGCGATATTTTTTCCAAACTGATTTGCCGTTATCGAAACCTTGCGAAAAATGGCCAAATCGAATTATCAGTTACTCCCTATGCTCATCCGATCATGCCTTTGATGCTGGATATCAACAGCACCCATCAAGCAATGCCCGATGCACCGTTACCCGAACTGGAAGCTTATCCAGGCGGTGAAGAACGAGTTAAGTGGCATCTTGATCAGGGTATCGCAACATTTGAGCGGTTTTTTGGCTTCAAACCCAGAGGCTGCTGGCCTTCCGAAGGTAGCGTTAGCGAACAAACTTTGCAATTATTATCTGAGTTTAGTTTCGACTGGGTTGCGAGTGGTGGTAATGTATTACGCAATAGTTTACGGCGCTCGGAGATGGATGAGGAAATTATTCATCAGCCTTTTAGAGTAAAAAATACACAGATAACTGGTTTCTACAGGGATGACGGTTTGTCAGATTTAATTGGTTTTGAATATTCCAATTGGCATGCCGATGATGCCGTTGCAGATTTAATTCAGCATTTGCAGAATATTGCTGAGCATGAACCTGACGCTGGTGTGGTTTCTATCATATTGGATGGTGAAAATGCCTGGGAACATTATCCAGAAAATGGTTTTCATTTTTTAAATGCTCTATATAAGAAGCTTTCACAACATCCCGATGTAGAATTAACTACATTTTCAGAATGTCTGGATAGTAATGTACCCGTAAAAGATTTGCCGAATTTAGTTGCTGGCAGTTGGGTCTATGGTACTTTTTCTACCTGGATTGGAGATACCGATAAAAATCGTGGCTGGGATATGTTAGGTGATGTTAAAAAGTGTTTTGATAAAGTAGTTGCATCAGGGCGATTAAGCAAAAAAAAATTGCAAGTTGCTGAAAACCAATTGGCAATTTGTGAAGGGTCAGATTGGTTTTGGTGGTTTGGTGATTACAATCCGGGTGAGGCGGTTAGTAATTTTGAAAAGCAGTTCCGTTTGAACCTGAGTAACTTATATCAACTGTTGGGAGAAGAAGTGCCAGCCTATTTATCATTAACGTTCACTCAAGGATCTGGAGATCCTGCCATGGGTGGAGCTATGCGACCGGGTACTTTTGGAAATGCCTGATAAACGACGTGCCGGAATTTTATTACATATTACTTCATTACCTGGTTCATACTGTAATGGTGATTTAGGAAAAGAAGCCTATCAATTTGTAGATTTTTTAAATGATACAGGAATATCCGTATGGCAAACCTTGCCGTTAGGAATACCTCACGAGGACGGATCACCTTATCAATGTTTATCTGCCCACGCAGGCAATCCAGCATTAATTTCTCTTGAGTGGTTGCAGGAAAAGAGCTGGTTAAGCGCTTCTGCTATCAGTGAAAAATTTGACCAATACTCTTGTCAAGGCTTAATCAAAAAGGATTTATTAGCGCAAGCATTTCAGGGATTCCAATTTAATGCCGAACCAAGCGAGAAAAGTGATTTCAAGCAATTTTGTCTGGATAAGGCGGATTGGTTAGATGACTTTGCATTGTTTTTGGCATTAAAACAACAGTTCGATCAAAAAGGTTGGTTTGATTGGCCGGATGATTTCAGAGATAGAAATAAACAGTCTCTAAAGGAAGCGTCTAAAAGGCTTTCTGCACATATTGAGGCTGTTAAATTTGAGCAATTTGTTTTCTTCCAGCAATGGCATCAATTGCGTGATTATGCCAATCAAAAAGGGGTGTTATTGTTTGGCGATATCCCAATTTTCGTAGCGTATGATAGCGCCGAAGTATGGGCGCATCCGGAAGTATTTAAACTGAACGAAGACAAAAGCATGTCAGTTGTTGCCGGTGTTCCACCTGATTATTTTTCTGAAACCGGGCAGCGGTGGGGAAATCCACATTTTGATTGGCTTTATCTTGAGAGGACGGGTTTTCAGTGGTGGATGGAGCGGATGCAAACACAACTGGAAATGTTTGATATAGTTCGAATTGATCATTTTCGGGGCCTGGAAGCGGCCTGGGAAATTCCTGAAGAAGAACCCACAGCAATTAACGGCACCTGGGTGAAAGCCCCAGGGGAAGCATTGTTGAACACTTTTAAAGAAACATTTGGCTCTACCCCCTTGGTTGCTGAAGACCTGGGTGTTATCACTGATGAAGTGGAAGCGTTAAGAGATCAGTTTGAATTGCCGGGTATGAAAATTTTACAGTTCGCTTTCGATGGTGGGACTGATAATCCTTATTTACCGCATAATCATACTAGAAATAGTGTGGTTTATACTGGAACCCATGATAACGACACCACCTTGGGCTGGTTTGAAGGTTTGTCCGATCAAGAAAAACACCATATCTATGAATATTTGGGTTTTCCACAAACCACTATGCCGTACACCCTGATTCATGCCGCCTTTGAATCAATTGCTTATTTGGCTGTTGTGCCAATGCAGGATGTATTAGAGTTAGGTAGTGAAGACCGGATGAACACCCCAGGGACTATTGAAGGCAATTGGGGCTGGCGGTTTAGTTGGGAGCAAGTGACTGAAGAGAAGTCTAATAGACTGGCTCATTTGGTTGATTTGTTTGATCGGAGATAAGGATTAAAATATTTTTATCGGTTAATTAATGACTTTTGGGAATTACCGTTCGGGTTCCCACGGTGGTGACGCAAAATAATTAGCCAGAAAATTGATAAAAGTAGTCAACTTTCCGGGTGAAAATTTCCTTTTCTGGTATGTTGCGTATATGGGTAGGGTGGCTATACGGTAATCCTGTAGAATTTCGACCAACTCTCCTTTTTGTAAATATTGGGCAACGGATAAAACTGGGGCTTGTACGATGCCCATGCCCAATGCCGCTGCCTGACATAAGGCCCTGCCGTTATTGGAAGCGAAGTGCCAGTCCAGTTTTAGCTTGATTGTTTCACCCTGATAATTAAATATCCATTTTTCCCGGTGAGGTGTATCCATGTAATGTAGGCATCGATGGGAGAGTAAATCTTCAGGGTGGTTAGGAGTGCCTAGCTCTTTTAGATAAGAGGGGGCGGCATAGGTACATAGTTTTGTTTCAGCAATTTTTTTTGCCACGATGCCCAGTTCGAGCGTGTCAGTGACCAAAATAGCAATGTCGAATTTTCCTTCGCTAAGATTAATGCTGCTATTGTCGAGCGACATTAGTGCTTTGACTTCAGGAAATTGTTGTTGATAAGCTTCTATTGCTGGCACCATGTACAAGCCACCAAAGTCAATAGGGGCGCTTATTTTTAGGGTTCCAGTGACGCTTTGCCCCAATTGTTGAACCTGTTCATCGAGTTCGTTTAGATCTTCAAGAAATTGTTTGCAGCGTTGGTAGTAGCTTTCACCGGCTTCAGTGAGGCTGAGGCGCCTTGTTGTTCTGTTTAATAATGTTACCCCCAGGGATTTTTCCAGTTGCGCCATGTATTTACTGATCATCATGGCGGAAATATTCATTTCGCTGGCGACGGCAGAAAAAGTTTTAAGCTCAATAATACGGCAAAAAACTTGCATGTTCTTTAGTTTATCCAAAAGAGCCACTTATTTTTTATAAACTTAAAGTTTATATTCTATAAATTAAAATAGCAATGTAAACTTTTGGGTGGCGGTCTATAATAATTGTGGAGATAGTAAAAAGCCGCTTAGTTTTTAAAAAAAACTTGCGGCTTTTTTTTTGAAAGCAGTCAACACCTACCTTTATCTACAAACTACATAAGGGCACCTCTATTAATTCTGGCTGAG
>JAUXDP010000220.1 GCA_030618325.1 Methylococcaceae bacterium
AGTGAAACCAATCTGGTTAATGGGATAAAACATGGTAAAACTATTCTCTATGATGCCTTCTTACGTACTGTAGGGCCAGATGATAAAACCGGAAAAATTTATCGGATAGAAAATTACAATAACGGTAAGTTACACGATGAGGTAAAGACTTTTGACTCTAAAACAGGAAATCTAATAACGACTCAAGAGTACCAAAATGGAAAAGAAACATCATCAACAAATGCCACTACAAACCATATAACATTATATGGTTACAGCTCAGGCCCTAAGAACTTTCAAAAGAGCATTCTAGTTAAGGATGGTGATGACATCACCAGTTTACGCTGCATGGAAGCACCAACTGACAACGAAGAAATTAACCGGTATTGTGGTTTTATCGATACCCCAGGCGCTATGATCAAGATAACTAATAGCGGAATGTCCTCACAGTTTCACTACTGTAAAGGCAAGCTTTGTGGTAAATCTCTGCTAACCTATGCTAACGGCAATAAAGCCTCTGAAAGTTTTACGACTAAAGAGGGGAAAAAGGTTTCACGCCGATACAATGTACAAGGAGTGTTAACGTATGAACACTCTCGCAGTAAAGATACCAAGGATGAACAGATTGTTGAATATTTTGACAGTGGTCTTCCTAAGGAAGTTAGTATTTTACATAACCACAAACCCATTGAAATCACGACATATTATCAAAATAGGCATATACGGTATCATGCAAAAACATCGGAGAAGGAAATTGTCCATGCAACAACTTATTTTGATAATGGCCTAAAAAAAGAGGACTATCAGTTCAAACGTTATTCAAGTAGCCTTACTAGCCGAGGAAGACTCATAAACACGTCATACGAATATTATGAATCTGGAAAAATTCATCGTGAAAATACTTGGAAAGATGGCTATATAGAGCACACGCGTGAATTCGACAATAATGGCAATTTAACGAAGGATGAGCGGTATTATTCGGATGGTTCTCGTATGAACCAATAGAGGTTTTGAGCTTGCTGACTTTTTTAAAACTGCTGTTTCTCAGTTTTTGAGCCTGTATCGAAAATGAGTATGACAGGAAGGAATCCTTTTTGGTAGTTTACACACAAGGATGGCTCTATTTATCAGACTAAACATTAGTGGGATATTGTGACGATGTTAAATACTCCCTGCTTTTTTTAGGCTGCTAGAAATCGGTTTATTTAGTCCTGTTCTAACCCCGCGGGTCACTGCCAAAGCGATTATTACCTTCTGTTCCAGTTAAAAAACCATTTTCAACTATTGCCCATATAACCCCTATAACCGGAATTAAATTGATTAACACCCACCATCCAGATTTATCCCGATCATGCCATCTTTTTACCTGTATAGCCAAAGAAGGCCACCAGCTAAAAAACATAAACCCAACGGATAGAACGCCCGGCTCTGTATCTCCAATTGACATTTCTATAGCGCTCGTAATTCCCAAGACAACAACAAGCGCTACATTAAACAACCAGTATGGCTGACGATTTATTCGGCCTTCGAAGGAAAACAATAACTCTTTCATGGGTTAAAGATTTAATCTCAATAGGGTTAAAAAAGGCTCCTCTAGATATACTTCGCGCGGTCACCGGTCACGGCTACGGTTTTCTATCGGTTGGTTTTTGCCGATAGACTGCGTTGCTAAAATAGTTGCGTAGCCTGCTATGCGCCCATTTCAGCGCCTAGCTATCGACAAAAATCAACTCGCTATAAAATCCGCATCCGTGACCGCGCGAAGCATATTATTTTATCAAGGCTTCTGATTCTTCAGTTTTTCCGTTGGCTGTGAATGGGTGAAAAATTTTATTTTCCAGCTTATTGGTCAGGACGGCATTAACTTCTGCGATACCACATGCACAAGTACAGGTGTTTTCCTTATTTTTGACAAGTTTTCGCCAAGCTTTGATTTTTTCACCCCGCCAAACGTCCATCAGGGTATTGTCGCGAAGACTTTCAAATTTATCTACAAAAAAGGTACAAGGAAAAGTATCAAGAGCTGGATCAATTACCATGTAATAATAACCAGCATAGCACTTGTATTTTTCCCACATGGTATCTTTGTCGAAAATAAACGTCTCAAATTCCCGGATAAAACTATTATCCAACCATGTGTGTTTTGTATATAAATCGTTAAATATTTTTCTATAGTTACTTTTGTCTTTTTGCTCAAACTGATAAATATCGGTTTCCTTAATATGAAATAGGTTGAGTTTTTCATTTTTCTTGAATTTTGGTGCAGTAACACCATCATGAATAGGTTGGATAGTGATTTTATCTACCAAATGCTGAAATTTTTCGATATAGGTATCGATAGCTTCATAATTCTGCTTGGAAACAATCATACGCAAAACAATTTCCGGTTTGTTGGTGCCGTTTTCTTTTTGTACTGCACGAACCGCTTCAATACCTCGAAAAATTGATTCAGTCAGTTTTGGAATTTCCCTTGCGGTGTCATGAATTTCAGGTTTATCTGAATCCAGGCTGATAATTAGGCTGTCCAGACCAGAATCCACTAGACGCTTGGCTTTTTTTGCCAATAGCGCTCCGTTAGTGTTGACGTTGACAAACATGCCATATTTTTTAGCTTCCGTGATAATTTCCGGCAAATCTTTGCGCAACAGAGTTTCGCCACCGGTCAGGCTTAAATGCCAAGTACCCGCCTCACCCAATTGCTTAACAATCGACATAGCTTCTTCATTCGACATTTCCCGGTCAAGTTGCTTGTGCAACTCGTGAGTATCACAAAATGAACAGACAGCATTACAATTGAACAAGACATTCCAGCCAACAAAAGTGGGGCCACGGCTGGGTTTTTTGCCATAAAGATAAACCAGCGTGTTATCGAGAAAGGTTAGTGCTCCACGTATCAGGCCAGTATGGTATTCCTTAACGAATGAATAGAAATACTTAATGGCTTTAATATGTTCTAATTTTGTCATTTAATTTGTGCCAAAAAAAAGAAAAATACAGGTTAATAATATCTTACTATAAAGGTTGGTATTACGATACTTATTAGGTATCCCAATTTTCTACTGCAAACTTATTTTGTAAAGCGATTTGTTGTAATTTGTCAGTCGGGTTGACTGCAATCGCAAGATCCACCCAGTTAAGAAAGGGTTTATCAGAATGGTGATCCGAATAGCCAATCAAAAACAGAGTAGCCCGATCTTGCTCAAAATAGTCCATCAATCGATTCAGTTTATTAACCCCATAACAATTGTAACCATCGATTTTACCGGTTAGTTTATTCTGGTTGTCCCACATTGATTGGGTACAAATAATAGTGTCAAAACCAAGCTGGTGTCCCAGTTTTTCAACATAAAAATCAAAACTTGCTGAAGCTAGCACCAGTTTGTGATTGGCTTGCCGGTGTTGTTCAACTTTTTCCAAAGCTTTACTGTGGATACCTTGGTTTAGTAAGGTTTGAAGAAAATCGTCTGCACAACTATCGAGTTGAGTTTTGTTAAATCCGCCAGCTATAGCCTTGAGAAATGTTTCTTTCAACCAGCTATTATCCTTTATGCCTATTTTATGAAAAATAATGGCAATCGGCAAAAAACCGCAACGAAATAACCGGGTTGGATGCCTTCGTAGCAAAGAAATCAGAAAAGCGACATAAGTATCTTTTTTGGTAATCGTGCTATCGAGGTCAAATATAACGACCGTCTGTTTGTTGTCTGGCTCAGCTGGATTCATTCTGACGAACTGGGTGAGATTTAAAGGTAAAATGATGGTTAATTATGAAATTCATTAAGAATACCGAGCCGGTCGCAAATACCTGAGAAAGGATATAGGGGAATTTCTGAAATTCAGTCAGAAACCAGAACAGACCCGTGTTGATGAAAAATGTAATGATAGTAACCATCAAAAAGCGAAAAATAAATCGCTTATGAGAGCCGGTCGGTTTAAAAGTCCAGTAATATTGCGCGAGATAATTAAAAATGACGGCAAGGCTGAAGCCAACTGCGGTGGAGATGGTCGGGTCAATTTTAAACTTTTCCACTAGCAGGATTAATGTTGCAAAATGGAGCAGAGCCGCCATACCGCCAGATATAAAATAGCGGATAAAGCAGGCAATATAACGTCTGACGCCCATTAGAAAATAACAGGGTCAACCATGCTTTTCATCCACGGGATGTCGATAAAAAATAAAGCAGTAACAACACCCCCCAGGAACACAACATAAGCGACAAACTTAGGTTCTCGATATAGTTTTTCTGGTGTTTGTGAAGCAGAATGTGGCTTCATAGCAATATAGGCGTACCAGACAAATAACAGGGCAAATAGTGGAAAACTTAACAGAAATTCAACCCGGTATTTAATCAGGAAAACCCCAAGAAAAAAACCTGATGAAATCGCATAAAAAAATGATGAAAGCAGCAAGCTTTGTTCCGTGTAGTAAATAAAGGAACGTCGATACAGACCCGCTTGCTCATGGTCATCAATGTATCTGAACTCGGCATAGCGTTTCATGGCCATTAAAAAAGCACCACCCATCCAATAAGCGAGCAAAATACTTGAAGGAGGAAACATACCACCAACAAGCGCGCTCCAGCCTAGCAGTAAACGCAAAGGATTATTGACCGATTCACTCAATACATCCAGATAAACCTGGTCTTTGGTGCGAAAGGGTTTAACGTTATATAACACCCCCATAATCAACAGCACGATAGAAAAGAACATAAATTCTTTATTCAAAAGAGAGGCAAGTCCAAGTCCGAGAACAATGAGTATCACATATTCCAGGTAGACATATTTCCCTTGAATATTGCCAAGAGCTGAGGGGCGATCTTTTTTTATTGGATGATGTAAGTCAAAATCCTTATCCAGCCATTCGTTGATGACATAATTAGCTGAAGCTACAAAACAGGTACTCATAATCGCAATGATGGATGGCACAATAGCTTCAGAAAAGGAAACCTGGGTCAGTATCATTGCAAGGGCTATGCCTGGCAGCATGAAGATATTTTTAAACCAATGGTCAATGCGGGCAATATAGATATAATTTTTCACTGGGTGCGGATTGTTGATTTAAGGACTAAATGAATTAAACGAATAAAAAACCTTTCCATTATACGGGGTTATATACCTGACTTCCATGTTTGTGATATTTTTTCAGTCACTCCCGCTAAAAATCATCTTCTGGTTGAATAGTCAAATTTCTGCAATTAGCGGACAATTTAGAATGCATAGGGGTCAGAAACCTGTGCTGGCTATAGCCTGCCCCATTTATCTGTCAGCCTGGCTTCCCTGAAAAACCTCATCTTAAACAACTTGAGCATAGCTTCTCAATTAAGAGCTGTTGTAGGGAATAATGGTCGGCTTAAGTTCATTGGCTATTCCCAAGTACATTGCTTCCCAATGTGGAATTAAAAAGCTTTGAAATAAGTTTCGAACTTTTTGCCAGAAACGTGTCTTACTTTTTGCT
>JAUXDP010000234.1 GCA_030618325.1 Methylococcaceae bacterium
CATTTCTCGTCGATTAAACAAAGCATAATCCTGTGCCCAATGCACTGCCTCAACATAATCATTAAAATGGTTTGCACCTTCTGAAAAATATGCCAAATCTTTATCGGGTAATCGTCCCAGTTTTTGACCCATATCACGCTTAGCTAGAGCAATGAAATATTTTCCAATAGCATTTCCTACACCTCGACTCCCCGAGTGCAACATAATCCAAACATCCTGATTTTCATCCAGACATATCTCAATAAAGTGGTTACCACCACCCAGGGTTCCCAGTTGCCTAATCCAGGTAATATAAGGTTTTTTCTGCATTTTATTCAGCCGTGGATGTTTATCTAATAGTTTTATAAATCCTGTATACAAAGCATCAACAGTAGATCTTTTAACCATATCTTTTTTATGCATATTGAATCCAACTGGTACAGTTGTTTCGATTGCTGAACGGATACGATGTAAATTATCAGGCAACTGATTAGCTTTTATCGACAACCGCACTGCATTCATTCCACAACCAATATCCACACCGACCGCAGCAGGAATAATGGCACCAAGAGTTGGAATAACCGAGCCAACTGTAGCACCCAACCCATAATGCACATCTGGCATAGCAGCGACATGGCTATGAATAAAAGGTAGCTGTGCGATATTGGCTAACTGATTAAGTGCAGACTGTTCAATATCGTCGGTATATATTTTTACCGGTACTTTTCCTTTGGTAATAATTCTTTTAATTGGCATTTTGTTTTACCCGAAATTTTTTAGGGCAAAAAAAAGCCCTGATCGAATGCCATCGATCAGGGCTTGTATCCTGAGAGGAAGGCATCACAAATAGTAAGCCTCCCAGATAGTGTTCAAGGAAGACTCAATACATATTGTTGTCAGAACCCAGAGAGATCATATCGATCACCAATAGCTCCTGGTTTAGTTTTGTATTGATTTTTTGTTGCATTCGTCGTTCCTCTTAATTTGATTGGGTGTGGATTATAAAACTAAAAATAGATATGTCAATAAAAATATTGGCCCAGGTATGTAATGAGCGAAGTATCTGCCAATTCTAATTGCTTACCTCTGACTTTACATCAGATACGGTGAATTCTAGTGTCTTCCCTTTTCATTCGATAATGCTATGGCAATGCGGTTTCTATATTTATAAGGAACTGCTTGATTCATCATTATAGCGAAGGGCTGCCATATGTTTTCGTCCACAATATAACCGGCTAAGGTACTAATTTTATTCAAAGTACCTGATTTGGCAAAAATACGGGATTCAATTTCTGGCAATAAATGTTTCCATGGTTTAAATTCATGTAATAATTGGACTAATTGTGCAGGTGACAATCGATTATCACGGGATAGCCCAGCCCCTTCTTTCATTATAAAATTTTTCCAGTGAAAATTACTGGCAAGCGTTTCCTCCATATAACGCTGCACGTCAGCCGTATTTGCAGGCCGGTGATATGCTTCAGCGCTAAGCACTAAAACCAGCTGATTAGCGAGAAAATTGGTTGAGTACTTCATCATGGCTTGAATCATCTCAGCCAGGGACTTACTATTAATATGTGTGTAATAAAGTGCTTGCCCATCTATTTTTCCACGAACGATTTGGCCCCCCACTTTTACACCCTGCTTACGTAAAAAAACAGCTAATAGTTCAGCAAAATATGTCTCTGCATTAGTTGGATCACGTCCTGTATTTATTCGTAAAGATTGGTTTTTCAATTGCTTTGATAAACTCCTAGCATACGGAGTTAATGGTGTCTGAGACTCTGCCGAAATGATCTCGCCCCTCGATTTTTTGATATTAATCGTATTAAAATTAGCTGCAATTGCAGAAGGTACGGCATCATAGGGATTATTAGATCTACCTGTGCCGGGCAATAATAGTTTTTTTTGAAATAAAGAACTATCTAACCCAATTGCATCAATCTGATGTAACCCCTGCTTCTTAAGGTTTTTTGCAATACGTTCCAGCTCTTCCGAAATTAAAAATGGATCACCACTGCCTTTAACCCAAAGAGTGTGCGTTGAGTCATCTAGATAAAAATGGGTACTAAAATGGTGATCTTCTCCCCAATGCTTTAATGCTAACCAAGCTGTCACTAATTTGGTTGTTGATGCGGGAATAAAAGCGATATTGGCATGATCAGAAAACACAGGTTGTCCAGACTTATCAACTAAAAGCAAACCTGCATTTTCAAGGGTAGAAAACTTCGACAAGGCATTATCTGCAAAAACGGATGAAGGGATCATCAAGACCCATAAAACAAAACCATATCGTATCTTTTTCAAAAAAATCATGGGTTGCAGGCCATTGCTGTAATCATATTCAATTTATACTCTTTGATTTTAGGGGCGAGTATGAATATCATCACCAAAAGTATAGGCTTCCATTTCAATTCTAAAGTCAGCTACTCCATCTGTTCTAAATTCCAGAAAATTAGGAAAATCATCTTGCTGCCAAACCGTGTGGAATTGAGAAATATTCCCTTCAATTTGTTGGTCAACATGTACAAGTTTCAATAGCGTCATATACACAAATGATGCCGCTGTATTTTTTAGCTTTACATGGGCTACTTTATACCTAGGCAACGCAAAAATAAGTTGTTCTTTTGGAATGCGTTGTGATAATTCAGTGATGATATTTTGTTGGTAATTAGCACTCAACAAATACAATGTTGAGCTATTTAACAGTTCCAAAGATTTATTGATATTTTGATAATGCGCTACAAATATGGCACCACCTTCCATAGACATTAAATCGCTTTGCCTTATTCTGCTTGCAACAATATCCGCTGTTAAATCAGGATCGACATAAATACCTTCTATCAAATTACCACCAAAGTCTTTCTATGCTTCAGAAAAAGCTTGTGATGCATCCAGTCCATATGCATCACTGGTAACAATAAATGATGCTTTTCGAATTCCTTTTTCAAAAGCTGCTTTTGCCAAAACACGTGCATCCTCACGGTTACGCACAAAAAAACGATAAAACTTTCCTTTTTCAAGTGGTAAATTCATAGCCGAGGAAAGTGTGGTAATTAATAGTGGGCGTTTATCATAATCAGACTTTTCTAATAAAGAATCAAACTTTTCAGCAAGCGTGGAACATACTTCACTGTAAGCACAGATGAAATACTTAGTGCCGTTATCTATTTTAGAGATTACTTCATTTTCTAGCGAAGTACTGTATTTGTTTTTATGATCAAAGATCGTAAGGTGATAGTGATTACTATATTCAGGGAAATTAACAACAAAAGCACCGATGCCAGTACGTGCTTGTTCAGCATCTTCCAGTTGTGTACCTAATTCATTCTTCAAAGGAAATAATATTGCTATTTCAGTACGTTGCCCTTGACCATAGAACTCTACTGCTTTTACGTATTTATCAAAAATATAATATGATGAAACTAGCAAAGAAATGATTGTAATTGGAATATAGATAATCATAAATCGATGGCGAACGATAATCGGAATATCTACTTCCTTATCACGGCTAATGATTTTTCGATGCCGCCAAAATTGAACGCACATGACCACGCCTACCAAAACTGAAATTCCTGCTGCCAACAAAGCAGTTAGATATAAATAACTGACATAAGTGTCAGATATAAATTTCACTAAAATAGAAATTAGAGTGATAGGTGCGTATATAACAAAAAGTGTCTGATACGTTTTATGCATTAATCCTTCGTGTTTGTCACTCATTTCTATTTGTTAATTTTTCTTTTATTTCTTGAATGGATCTCAGATCTGCGTGCTGTTTAAAAGCTTTTGAAGCTGTATTGACTGTGATTGCAACAATGATTCCAAAGAGCATAATACCTATGAGTGCAATTATAATTGAAAGTATTTTAGAGCTTTTTTTTGATGGTCTAATATCACCATAGCCTACTGTCATTGCTGTTATTAAAGACCAATAGATTGAATCAAATTTATTCCAGCCCTCAATACGACCTACTAGTAGCCCAAGAGTAATAAGAATAGAACTCAATAGTACCAGCAATGGTGAAATCAGAATAATCGCCCAAAAGAAATAATGAATAAATGTTAAAGTAAATTCCATAGTCTATTGCTATTTTACTTGGTTCTGCAGAATACAGTGATACTTCGTATTTCCACCTCAATAGCCAGTATGAGTATTTGAAGTGGACTAAAGTCCATAATTATCCTCGTTGGTTTTTACAGAAAATACTAGTAAGAAGAGAAGGAAATATACACTCACATCACCCCAAAGTTTCTATACATATTCTACGTAATGGATTTATCATAACCAAGCTTTGTCGGAAAGCATGTGTATATACTCTTGTACCTTATAGAGTCATCAATACCCAAAAACAAGGCCATACCGCATCTTTTTCATAAAAAATTGAGTAGTGGTTAAACTTACAATTATGTCTGAATATCTCGAGTAAATTCTATTTTATCGGTAGCCCACTCATGCCGTTTTACATCCTTATGCAATTTGGCGAAAGCCGAATGTTTACTGATACCATATTTTTCCGGATAAAATACCGATCCTAAATACAATCCATGTGGTTTGGCTGTAATACCGCCTTGAGCTCTGTCCTTGATTTCCAGTAACTGCTTAGGCCAGTCCAGTGGTCTTTTCCCACTGCCTATTTCCATCAAAACACCAGCAATATTTCTGACCATGTGATGCAGAAAAGCATTAGCTGAAATATCCATAATAACTTGCTCACCCTGTCGATAAACGTCAATAAAATGTATGATTCGGGTGGGGCTTTTCGACTGACAGCCCTGCGCACGATAGGTTGAAAAATCATGAGTACCGACAAGATATTGTGCTGCTTGGTGCATTTTATCAGCATCCAGAGGCTCGTAACACCAGGTCGTCTGCGTAGGTTGCAGAGCAGATTTCATTTTACGATTAAGAATTATATATCGGTAAAATCTGGCAACCGCACTGAAGCGAGCATGAAAATCATCAATGGCTTCCTTCACCCAAAGAATACGGACATCATTGGGTAATTCACTATTGCTACCCATCAACCAGGCATGTAAATCTCGCTCAGCGGTGGTATCAAA
>JAUXDP010000182.1 GCA_030618325.1 Methylococcaceae bacterium
CCAAAAAAATAAAAGTTGCCTATCTGCTGCTTGTCATAGCAATTTTAATGACAGTAGGAATTTTATCTCTGTTTACTAATAACAGGCTAGAAACCGACTCAGCTTATCAACTCCCTGAACTTATTGATTTACCAAAAGTTTATCTCCCACTATTCAAACAACAACATCCCAGATTGCCGGCACCCAGTGAGGAAGAAATCCAGATATTATTAACACAAAATAAACAATTTTTTAAGCAACATAAGAATCATGCCAAAAGAGGAAATTTATATTCTCAGATTTTAATCGCCTATTCTTTTCCTGGAGAAATTGACCTTAATAAACTTTATAAAAACCTCATGAAACTAAAATTTTCAGGAAGAGGAAATGTAGAAACAAAGCCTATTGCTTTAGCTTATGACTGGTTATATAACCAATGGTCACCCGAACAACGGCTGCATTTAAAAGCAAAAGTTAAACAAGCCTGTGACTACCAGATAAACATTATCAGAAATGAAATGAAATTATCTCCTTACAATGTCTTTTTATACAATAGCCCCCTTCAAGCACTCATTGCTGCGTCACTCGTCTTACATAAGGATATTCCAGCGTCAGAAGATAATTGCATGCGTTTTACCCATGATTATTGGTCTAATAGAGTAGTGCCTGTCTGGCAACAAGTTATGGGACAAAACGGTGGCTGGCATGAAGGCGGTGAATATATCGGCATTGGTATTGGTCAGGCCATTTACCAGGTACCAGCCATGTGGCGCAATGCAACCGGTGAAGATTACTTCAGAAAAATTCCAGGAATTACTGGTTTTCTTGATTTTCTTGTTTACCGAACCAGACCCGATGGAACTCACTTTAGATGGGGTGACGCTGCGCACTTTAATAACGCAGTACCTGATAGGCTTCCCCTGGCTATAGAGTTTCAGCATAGTGCTGCATTTAATTTAAAACCAGAAAAAAGACTTAAACCAACATCCTGGCCATGGGGTCCATTAACAAACAACAAGCTCATTAAAGATCAAACAAATTATAAGTTACCATTAACAAAACTCTTTGATGGTCTGGGACTGCTTGTCTCACGCACTAGCTGGGATGATGATGCCACCTATGTCACATTCAAGGCGGGCAATAATTACTGGTCTCACTCTCATCTGGATCAAGGTGCCTTCACTATATTTAAAGGCGGGGCTTTAGCCATTGATAGCGGCTTGTATGGTCCGAAGTACGGCTCTGACCATCATATGAATTACACTTATCAAAGCATAGCTCATAACATCATCACTGTTACCGATCCTGATGATAACCTGCCCATGCCAGCAAAGAAAAAAAAGGATAAATCTACGGACAAGAAAAAAGCTCGCAAAATCGCCAATGATGGCGGACAAAGAAGAGTCGGCTCAGGATGGGGGAAAGCTGCTCCCCTTGATTTCAGGGATTGGATGAATCAATCAGACACTTATCACACAGCAACAATAGAAAAAATCATTGAACAGGACAATGTAGTTGTAGTAATTGCTGATTTAACACCTGCCTATACTAATACCCTTTCAGGTGAAGACACATTTGCACATCGAACTAAAAGGATCAAACGTTACCAACGAGTATTTGTTCATGACAAAATTAATGATGTCATACTCATTTTTGATAAAATCAATGCTTATAAAGCTAACTTCAGGAAAAAATGGTTACTCCACTCATTATTGGAACCCACTATTAAGAAACAATATTTTCAAATTAATACACCTGAAAATCATACACGAAACATAAAAGGTGGAACCCTTAAAGGAAAAATACTATTACCGGAAAAATTCCTTGTTAATAAAATAGGCGGTAAAGGCTTTGAGTTTTATGTTGATGGCAAAAACTATGATGAAAAAGGCACAGTAATTAAAGCGGCAAAGCGTAAAAAAAGCTCAGAACCAGGAGAATGGCGATTAGAGCTTGAGCCCTCCATCGGTCAAAAAGAAACCTTTTTTCTCGTGGCGATGCAAGCCTCTCTCCATGATGAAAACAAACAGTTACCAATAATCACTGTCCAAAAAGAAAAAGCACAAATACGCTGTGAAATAGTAGCTAAAAGGAAAACTACTTTCTTTTTCTCAGAGGGTTTAGAAAAAATGACCTTTAATGTTGCACCTCTTTAATTGATGTTAATTATTGATAATTTGTAGAAGTGCCATTATTATCAAAGAAAACTGGCGGATTAATTAACCTGAGATCTGGATAACAATCCCGATCATTTAAAAAATACAGAGAGTTTTCATATCACTCTCATCAATTCTGATTGTTGGTTTGTCTTTCTTATGACAATAGGCAATCAGAGAGCCTATAAGATTCAACATAAAGCCATTAGGACTTCTGTGGCGTGAATGTTCAATTTGTGTAATATTTTTCAATTGATCATTCACTGTTTCAATAATAAAGCGTTTTCTCAACATGATTTTATCCCACAAGGCAATGGCTTGTGGCTTCATGTTTCTTCTGACGTTGGTGATCAATTCCACATCCTGATCAAATAACTTTCCACTCAAGACTTTGGAAACATAGCCTTTATCGCCATAGAGCTTGCCATATAAGCCTTTTGCCATTTCTGGAACAGGTTTTCTATCATCGATATTACCTGCTGTTAGCTTAGCAGCCAGGATTTCATCCTTATGGTTAATGATCAGATGAAGCTTGAATCCATAGAACCAACCCATTGTTGATTTACCGCGTTTTGCCATGCCTTCAAAGACTTTATGTCTGGGAATACGAATGTTGTGGCAAACTTTTATACTGGTCGCATCAACAAAAGCAATCCCAGTTGGCTTAAACAATGAGTGAAATAGGTACACAGAGGCACTAATACCGATGACATTACTCCAAGAAAACGGGTATAACTTAACAGTTTTGGAAACTCACTCCTAAGATGTTGATGAACATGACCTAGATAATAATTTTTAAAATCCTTGTAGTGGGATTGATGGAAATAGATCAGGATAGTCATCAACTCACTGGGGCTCATGACTCCTTTTCTTCGACGTTTCTTCTCACCGGATTCAAGTAATGTTTTTTCCCATTCAGCATAAAAGATTTTATTGAAATCATCGATATTACAATATAATTCATCTATAGTAGTCACTGTCTGTTCCTTGAGCAAATTCATTTAATTTAGCGGTTAAATGATCTGATCGATGAACAGGCATTTAGTTCAATAATTTTTAATTTCTTATCCAGTATTCAGGTTAACTTAAGTAAATTTCTTACAAGGTTACATTTATCATCTAAAATAACCAATCAGTCATTATATTATCACAGTATCTTTCATGAAGGCTTTTTTGTGATTTTGTCTATATTTTAAACAGATTTCAGGTATTTTGAATGGCGAGTTTCCGGAACTCATCTCGAGAAGATTAAATTTCTGAAATTGGCGGTTTAGGTCAGCAAGACCCTTTAACGGACAAAACTCAAATTTTTAAAATCTAAAAACAACTCTTGGTACGTTCACGTCACCAAGCGGTTATTTTAAAATCAACAAAGTATTCAGAGCTCTCAGTATGGTCACTTTTATCAAATGAGCTGACATTCATGTTCATAATTGAAAAGAAATCAATCAATCAATCAAATAAACCGATTATAACAATAGAATCAATTTCCATCAGCCTAATAAAATAATTAAAAAAGGTTCTTCAAATTAATGTACACTTAATTCTGGACAATATGATCACTTTCATGTGATTAAACTGTATAATGAAAAATTAACAGAGTTACGCAGAGACTTACAATGAGAAGCTGAAGGCACTGATAAAAATGTACTCAAAGGCACTCGATGGTTATTGCTTCACCGATTTGGCTGCTCAGGCTCAGTATGCTTTTCATACTATCACAAAGGTATGTTAACCTTACTATTTTTTAATTGAAAATTTGATTTGTGGAATAGGATGGATTTCGTGAAGCTAGTAGTAGGATTGGGTAATCCAGGTAAAAAGTATGCAAAGACCCGGCACAACATTGGGTTTCGTGTCGTTGATCAGATAGTCGAATCACTGGTTCCATCCGGAAGGAAATGGCACTTAGATGAACGGTTGAGTTCGACCTACATAATCTGCCCAATTAAGGCACGTGATGTAATTATAGCCAAGCCGACAACCTTCATGAATGAATCCGGCCTTGTAGTAAAGGCGTTGGCTGAACATTTTGGACTATTGCCTGAAGACATCATGATCGTACATGACGACAAGGACATAATTCTCGGTGAATACAAAATACAAATCAATCGCGGTGCCGCCGGGCACAATGGTATTAAGTCTATCATTTCGCATTTAGGAACACAAAAATTCCATCGCTTGCGCGTCGGCATTGCCAACACAAATAAGAAAAAAATGAAGGACAAAGTAAAGTTCGTACTGGGACGCTTCGGATTGTTTGAACGGAGCCTGGTCAAAAAGGTAGTAAACAATACTTCTGAACAGATAATCAATTTAATCTGATTTAGAAACACAGATAGTGGATTCGAGTCAGTACTAGTTAATGACAACAATAGTTGGAGTGTTATTTGACAATCGCAAGTTTTCAGAAGTTCTATAGGCAAGTGGTCGGTACCTTAAGATGGCGTCTTATGCATATCAGAGCCCGATATCATCGCAAACGCTGCAATGATACTCAATTCATTTCAGTTATTGGAAGTAATGGTAAAACAACTACAAAAGAACTGATAGCAGCAATACTATCAACTCATTTCCAGGTTCACAAAACACGTGGCAATAACAATGCCCTGAAAGAAAGTGGTGTCGAAATCTCATTACTTGGAACCGACGTAAATGACGATTTCGCCGTGCTGGAAGCAGGCATCAATGAACCTGGACAAATGACTAAATTAGCTAAAGTAATGCGTCCTCATGTCGCTGTTATGTTGTGCGTACGACCAGCCCATATCAGGGGATTTGGTTCTATTGATGCGATTGCTCACGAGAAAGGCGTTATATTTGATCACTTGGAACCAGGCGGTGTAGCAATTGTGAACACCGATGACAAATACGTCATGAACGAAGCAACTCAGCGTAAAATTGAACTGCGTACCTTCGGGACTGATCCAGCCTGCGATATTAGCTTGGTTAGGTCAGACTCGTGCTGGCCGGATTGCCTTTCTCTAACTGTCCGCATAGACGGCACAGAGCACTTGATTCGCACACAACTCCTTGGTAGGCATTGGTCCAGTTCGGTTCTTGCTGCCCTTGCGGTTGGAACATATTTCGGTGTTACTCCGGAGACTTGCGCTAAGGCAATTGAGTCAGTACCACCATTCTGGGGGAGAATGCAGCCAGCCACACTGTCCAACGGTGTAACTTTTATCCGCGATGAGATCCATGGAGACAAGCATAATTTCGATGTCGCATTCGATTTTATTAGCGACGCTACCGCAAAACGCAAGGTATTGATTGCATCAGCCTACGCTAGTGAGAAATCCATACGTGCACGTATGGAGGATCTTGGACGAAATGCGGCATCTCTGTTTGATTATGCAATATTTATAGGCGATCGGGGTAATTACGCAATTCGTGCAGCAGTAGAATCTGGCATGCAGCGTAAAAACATATTTGCATTTTATAAATACCAGGAAGCTGTGGATCACATCAGATCTGAGCTGAGGAATGGTGATCTTGTATTGCTGAAAGGCCGTATGGATATGCACTTGTCCCGATTATATCTTTCGATGATGGGAAATGTGGGATGTACGCTGAAAAGCTGTAGCAATACATTTCTTTGCGATGGTTGTCACAAGGTACATTTCAAGCCAACTCAACCGATTACTGGTCCTTTAGCGCCTGGGAACTCAAACGTCTAACGTGCTTTGTTTTTCACTAGCCAATGAGTTCACGAAGTCCTCAAATATCGCGTCATCTGGACGCATTTGGCCGTCTATCCAGTGGAAATCGCCATCTGAATCAGTGATGTGCCAGTGACCTGGACACTCATACACAGCCCAGGCTTCGTAATAATAACTGATCTCTGTTACCACAAGATCACCCGCTTTTCGCATAATATCCAACGCAATAACCTGTGTACCTAGTTGTTGTGCCACTTTGAATGCAAGGCTTACTGCCTTCATTTCGATCTTTTTTGGATCCCAGTCTATTTTTCCGCTGCCACTCGCCCTGAAGTCTCCAGGCCGGTTCAAGCGCCGAAACCCAAAAGCCCGATTACCAATTACCGTAATCCTTGTATCAAATGGATTGTCTGGTAAAAATTCCTGAAATAGGATACAACCACGTTGAATCGGATCTTCTCCGTAATGATCTTTCACGCGGCGGCCCATGAGCGAGCGAACTGCATTAGAAAGTCGGTCTACCATCTGCAATGATGCAGCTTGTGCGAAGTGATCAGGAATTATTGACATACCATCATGAAATAGC
>JAUXDP010000008.1 GCA_030618325.1 Methylococcaceae bacterium
TCCACATTCAATGGTCTATACATAGGCAACTACGTTAGTTTTCACTTCCGGCCTGCGGGGTATCAAAACTGGATCTTTAGCCAACAGACACAGCTTGAGAGCGTGGGCGATCGGCTCGACCACATATACTATCCGGGCAACTTGTTCTCGCCAGGTGCTACAAAGTATGACTTTCATTTGACGATCACGCAGGCCAAGCCAGCCGATGAGTTCCACATTGGCGCGACCTGGGTTTACGGGGGTCCGACAGACATCAAGCTGGGCAACTGATTTTCTAGTTCATTGTTCGAATGTAGTAGATAAGTAACCCTGGAGTCGTTAGCTCCAGGGTTACTTCGAGTATCTACTATGAATATAAAAAAGTTCTGGGGACACAAAATTTAATTAGGCGTAGTTGTTTAATACAGGTATAAAGATAAGGAACCAGCGATAACATGAAAATTGTCGAACGGTTTATAGCAAAGCCTCCGTTTCATACTCTTTCATAATTTCTCATCTTAAATTCATTTTTTGTACCGGCATCCTCATTATTAGATAAGTACTGTAGTACTCGAGTTGCATGGACCTATATGTAATCAGACTTTTCGATTGTTAAGGGTAATAACTACCCTATCGAGAAACTTTAATTTTTAATAAATCAGGAGAAATTATCATGAAACTAAATAAACATTATCTTTCAATTACTGACAGACAGATATTGGATTTATCTACTTTTGGGTACAAGAGGAAACTCTCGATAAAACACCCAGTATTATCAGCCTTTCTTATCTTGGCACTGATCTTTACAGTGTTTAGCGCCAGTGCTACTCAATTATGGAACAATGGAGATACTGATGGAACTACACTTGGTTGGGGACAATACTCTTCGACTCTGGATGATTTTTACGTTCCAGGTGGAGGATGGTTTATCAACCGTTTTGAGACTATTGGCATTTTTGCTAGTCCTTCGACGATAACGGGGGTTGAAGTTGCAATCTGGCCACACGATTCCACAAATAATGAGCCAAATGGAGACGAGGTGGTGACTTTAAATGTGACAAATTTCGAGGCAACATTGACTGGTCGCACATTTTTAGAAAGAGAAGAGATCAAGATCACAGTAGATTTTGACAAGTCCTATCTCAAGGGCCAACGGTATTACTGGATAGAACTTACAGTTCACGATCAAAATGGTCAGAATTTTAGGTTTCTTGGTCGACGGGATGTTTCACATGAGCCAGCGTGGGCTCATTTCGGTCAAGGAGCTATTTCGCCAAGTGTAGACGCATACGGTGCTGAATTAGATCTTTCATACTCATTGTATGGTAATCGTGTCGAAGGACCTCATGGTAACCCAGGCGATTTTACTGATGGCTCCAATGATGGCAGGGGAGTGGTTTCTGGAATCAAGCAGCTTACTCCAAAGATACCCAAAAAAACTGCCAAGTTCAAACTACCACAATCCAAAGGTGGTCGAGGATTAGATACTTTGGGTTTTGTGGCCCCATGTCCTTCAGGTACTTTTCTTTCACCTTTTGAAATGCCTGTCTACGATAACAATGGGCTTTTCGTTGTTGATTATAAAACTGTTTGGTTTTGTATTCCCAATGACCTTGAACCAGCGGGGTAATGAGTAGCACTTTACCTTGACGCATGTTTTGGAGCTAATGGACAGTGATCTACCTTGATAAACTCAGTCCGTTAGCTCTGATGCCGCCGATTAGGATATTACTGGATGGGATGCCCAGTAGGAAAAAACCTAGAGTCAGGTTTATAGGGCTAGAGTCCACTGCACGGGCCAATGAAACCCTGGTATCGGCTTTTACGACAGATGCGAAACCTGTGGAAACACAATCAATATAGGTGCAAACGGGCAGGGTTTGGAATAAGTCTGGTCCACCACGTTACGAATCCACTCAGGCGTCTATAAATAACCCTGAATGCAGGTTCTAGGAATCCGAGAACCTGCAGAATCGTGGTAATCAAAGCTGTTCGACTCGTTTGACAAGGTTTTTAACTTGCTTATTTAACTCTGTCACACTTGTCATGGCTTTCAACAATTTAACCGCACACTCATTTATAATCTCGCCTTGCTTGATTGGTTCAGTTTTTGATTCAGCTTTTTCGTTTCATTTTTCCTGAAAGCGATTTCATTGCAAATAGAGTTAAAGAGTAGTTTGTCCGGTATTAGCTATTCTCTAGGTTAGAGATCTATTTGAATCAAAATAGGTAATATCTCACAAATTCTATTTGTATTATTTAACAGAAATTCTTCCATTACTTCATTAAACTTGCAGTAAAGTTTCGGAACAATACAGCTCCGAATAACGGGGAATTTAGTTATGAGTACTCAAATAGCTTTAGTTGAAGATAATGATGTAATCCGTGAAAATTACACGGAAGTTTTTACCGAGGAAGGATTTGATGTCGTATCGTTCAGTAATCGATATGATGCAAAAAAATACTTTCAAACTACGCTTCCGGATGTGGCTATTCTGGATATCGGTCTTAATGAAGAGCGTGATGCCGGGTTTCAATTGTGCTCCTACTTACGACATTTATCGCCAACGCTACTTATTATTTTCCTAACCTCCCGTGATGAAGAATTTGACAGAATATCTGGTTTGCGAGTTGGTGCTGATGATTACATTACCAAAGATATCGGTCTTAACTACTTAATCGTAAGAATTGAAGCCTTATTTAACCGGATTGAGGCACGGACTTCCTCTGATGATAGCGAAAATACAGCCACTATCCCTACACAAGCCTGTAGCTCACTGAAATTCGATTCTTCACTAATGGTTGCATTTTGGAAGAACGAACTGCTCGATCTAACCCTGACGCAGTACCGGATTGTGAAAGAATTGGCGGGTAACCCAGGGGAAATCAAAGATTATAGCGCGCTTATGCGTTCCGCAAAAATCTGCGTTGAGCCTAATACTATTTCAGCTCATATCAAAACTATCAGAGCCAGTATTAGATCAGTGGATGGTAGTTTTAACTGTATCAAAACTGAACGTGGTTTAGGGTATCGATGGGTTGAGGTTTAACTAGAGAAATAAATTCACATTAGCTTTACAATTTCCAGGGCACTTCTATTAATTCTGGCTGATCAGCTATGCGTTTATAATATTTGAGAACAAGGCGAAGATCGCAGTTAATAGCAGGCTATTAACAAGATTTTCAACGCAGTTATCGAATATTTTATGCGTGTAGATGCCAGTCATGAATTCATAGAGGTGCCCTCCAGTGAAAATGCGCCCTACAACCCGTAGTAGTTGCTACACTAGCCACTCAATTTTGGTGACTGAGATATCCCAAAACCCATCACCCAGGCAGTTGTTCCTTAACAATTATATCCTATCAATAAAGTTCGCAACTTTTTCAGCAAGTAACACCGAGCCTTCATAATTCACGTGTGAGCTGTCGGCAAATAATTCCTCGCCCAACATTAACTTATGATGTAAATCCAGATAGTGGAAACTGCTTTCTGTGGCTGTTTTTTCCATTAATAGGATAAATTCTTCAAATTGTTTTTGCCATTTCGGACTTGTTGCCAGAAGTGGTAAACGTAACGGTGTAGTAACAACGATAAGCTTTATGTTTTTAGCCTCCAGGTTTTTTGCAATTCTTTTCAATGCTGAAAAATTCTTCATATTGAATCCATAAGCCTGGTTTTTCATCCAGCGTTCTTGCTCAATATTATTGCCATAAATCCGGTAATTAATTCCTCCGGTCTGATCAAATAAAAGCGATGGATAGCGATGATCGGTCTGGTGATAGGATTTATAATTATAAAACGCCTTCAAGAAACTAAATATATTTAAAAATACACGATTATAGGGATAAAGGGTAAATTCTCCATTGATGTATTTTTTTACTTCCACAAAATCAATATCGTGCAACTTATCAAAGGAAAAATCTTCCATTTGGACAGGATAAATCACATACTTTATTTTTTTGTTGTCTTCAATGAGGTGCAACTCCTGCTCAACTTGTAAAGCCTGTTCCCCCCACGAAGAAATGTTAATAATTTGACTGATTTTTTTGGATTGTTCTTCAAGCGCTGCGCCGTTAATATTGATTAAACCCATTGAGGAGCCAATGATTGCGGCATCAGAAGAAAGCAAACGCTGGTTGTTATCTTTCAGAAACCTGATTTTGGCATCAAATGCGACATTATCTGAAATTCTTAGCGGATGATATTTCTCCGCATGAATAATAAACAGATAGGTCAATAAAAGTAACAGAGTCAGAATTGATAAATGGGTTTTTACCCAGGCCTTGCCGGTCATTAATTCTATTAGAAGTTAAAATAGAGAAATTCTGATGTCCTGTTCATGGACATGACACCGATAAAAAACAACAAGCTGGAATACAGTGCTGTTTTGTAGCTCCTTTGATGTTGCTTGGTCAGTTCAACTGAATTCCTGAAAAAAAGTACCAAAGCAAAAGCTAATGCAATATAGAGAAAAATTAGCCAGGAAAATTTGATTGATTCCATAAAGGGATGAAATTCAAACCCGTAAGTTTTAAGGCCTGGAAAAAGACCCGCAAACAAATTGGGTAAAGAAAAACCGTTCTGACCAGCCATTCCTTTTAGCACTTTAATGGCATCTGCCATTTCATGAGCCCGAAAAAAGACAAACGTAAAATTTACAAAATTAAAGGTAATGAACCATGCCATAACTGTTCCAATTTTTATTTTGGTTTTTTTCCAGTAATGATTTATCACCACGCCAATGCCATGTAAGGCACCAAAGATAACGAACATCCATGAGGCGCCATGCCACAAACCAGCAATCAAGAAAGTCACAAATGTCGCCCACATTGCTTTATGGAAAGTTAGCCGACTATAACTTCGATTAATTGGCGTATATATATAGGTCGTTATAAAATTGGTCAGAGTCATATGCCAATTTTTCCAGAAATCAATCATCCCGGTTTTTTTCAGTGGACTGTTAAAATTGAGTGGCAACTTGATATTAAAAATCAGAGCTATCCCCAGTGCCATGTCGGTATAGCCGGAAAAATCAAAATACAATTGAAAGGTATAGGATAATGAAGTCATCCATGCCTCTAAAAATGAAAGACTCTGGAGTTCATCAAAACCTACATTGGCCCAGATAGCAAAAGTATCGGCAATCACTACTTTTTTAAACAGTCCAATTGAGAATAAAGCTAAACCATTAGTAATGTTTTTGTAATTGAGGACTTTGTTTCTAAGTTTAGAAAATTGCGGCATCATTTCACTGTGATGCACGATAGGACCCGCGATTAACTGCGGGAAAAAAGTTACAAAGACAGCGTAATCCAGAAAATTATTTTCCCTGGCAAGACCTTCATAACTATCCACCAGAAAAGCAATCTGTTGCAAGGTAAAAAAGCTGATTGCCAATGGTAAGGTTAAATGTAGTAAAGGTAAATTCGCCCCCGCTGCCAGGTTAATGTTTTCAATAAAAAAATCCATGTATTTGAAATAGCCTAGCAAGCCAATATTGAAGACCAGGCCAAATAGAAAAATGGATTTTTTGCTGAAAAACTTCTTGTTTTTTTCGTCGTAGCTACTGATTATTCGAGTAATAGAATAATTAAATAACACTGATGTCAGAATCAACGGCAAATAGGCGATATTCCACCAGCTGTAGAAAAACAGGCTGGCAAAAACCAGCCAACTAGTAGAAGCCTGTGCTAGACGAAGTTTATTCAGGTAAAAATAAATGAAAATGGCAACCGGTACAAAACAAAAAATAAAGATATAACTGTTAAACAGCACTCAGATTTTCCTCTAGTAATTCGATAATGCCGATATCGCTAAACAAGAAAGCGACTTTTCTGTTGTTAAACAGAATCGCTTCTGTCGGCGGAGATATTAGAATAGCTCCGTTTTCATAAAGGGTTTCGATTGCCTTTTCAATATCATTCACTTGCCAACACGTGTGATAGAGCGACTGTCGCTTAGCAACAAATTTTTCGACCGCTTTCCCTGAAACCAGTTCGATATGGCTACCATCGACAAGCGTCAACAGGCACAATTCCGCATCCTGATTTTGATCGAAAATAATGTCCGTGGTATGAGTAACATCAAAAGATTTTTGGACAAAACCGAGAGTTTCCGGAATATCCCGACAAGCAATACCAATATGATGAAAACGCATGCTATTAAAGCTTTTGCATCATCAGATCAATCATTGCACCGACGTTGTTCAGGGTTTGGAGCTCCCCCAATGCAAACCGAATGGAAAATTTTTTCTCAATGGCACTAACCAGATTCAGATGATTCATTGAATCCCAATCTTCAATTTCTTCTGCACTAGTTGAATCTTTAATCTCTAGCGACTGGTCATCAAAAATATCCCTGAAAATATCTTGGACGGTATTAAGTACTTCTTCTCTAGTCATTATTTACCTTTATCGTTGTATTCAAGTTATTGTAATTATCCAATTGTAATTGCCAGACTGAATTATCCTGGTTTCGTTCAATACAGTTAAAACCCATTTGTTCATAAAGGCTGGAAACCATACTGTTTTTTGGACTTTTATAATAATACCCAATTATCTCGGTAAGCCCTCTTTCCAGACACCTGGCAACCAAACGATCCAACATGGCCAGATCCATATCCCGTTTCAACACCCGGCAACTCATTAACCATAAATCAATATGGCATTGCTGATTTTTGATTGTGCCAATGGTTATGGCAATCAGTCCATTATCGCCAAATTTATCAGTCAATCGACCATAAAGTGTGAGGTATTGGCTATCTTGGAAAATAGCATTAACCTCGCCCAAAGTATATCGTCTAGTTGTTAAATTGAACTGATTGGTTTTATTAATCAGTTGGGTAATCCGTTCCAAATAAATCGGCTTAAAAGGCTTTATTTCCGCTTCCATTTCCAGTGAATAAAGAAAATCGTGGTAATTGTCAAAACTGGCTTGGGCAGTAACCCGATGTTTTTCATTCTGATAATAAGCCGTTCTTTGCTTGTCATCTCCAGTCAAATGAACGGCCTCAAAATAGCCATTTGTGTCCAGATAATCAATATACTGAACAACATCATCACCAATATCAGGCACAGTGACTTCCTGTACCTGGCTCGCAACAACATCTCTCTCGACAGGGTTATCATCAAAAAAAACCAGACTATCTGGATGAATATTTATTTCCTCTGCGATTTTCCTGATATTTTGGTATTTAGGGTCCCAATTGGCCTTGATCACGGTTATATCGTCACAAGACAACACATTATCCTGATGCTTCAGCCCTTCCCTTGCAATTGCCTCATCATTTTTTGAACAAACTGCCAGGGGAATACCCCGTTGTTTTAACTCTTTAACATAACGCTGAAAATCCACATAAGCCTCGCCCAGTGCAGTTTCTTTGCCAATGGTGATACCGTGCAAACCATCATCGCCAATGACGCCTCCCCAAAGGGTATTATCAAGATCCAGAACCAGACATTTTTTGGTTAACCCAAAAACAGCACTAATAATATTGCTAAGATTGAAAGCCAAAGGAGGAATGGCTTCATAACTTAGGGCATATTTGGCCTGATACCACAAACTCCGATCAAACCAGTTATTGATGCCGATACTCGATGACAAATAATTAATGTCATTAATATATAAGTTATTTGTTTTTCTGGCTCGATCCGCAAAGAAAAGATTAAGCCTGTTAATAAAATTGGTTTTACCCTGAACTTCTGAAAAATCCAGATTACCTAGACTGCGGTCTGGAGGCAAATCAAAATTGTTTTGAATAATGGCACAATCATATCGGCCCAAAGCCTCCCATATTGATTGAAACTTCTGCTCTTCCTGCTCCAATAATGATTGAACTGTGTCCTCAGAATCAATAAAGCTAGGAAAACGGCTGATATTGATGTGGGTGGTATGTATGTAAATGATATCCGGTTGAAATGTCACTAATGCCGGGTTATCAAACATAGCGTCCTGAAAATACTGGTTATATTCGGACTCATAAAAATTAGCCTTGATGCCTTTTTTCAGCAGAAACAATTCCAGAATATTTTTTATTTCAGCCGTTGTAGATCCGCCAAGAATTGCAATATTTTTTTCAAGAACCGGCTTGGTTGCATCAAACTCCCTTTTTATGGCTTTCTTTTTTCTGAGGATGGATTCAATGTCAAGCGGGTACTCCAGACTGTTTACCAGATTCATTAGTCAATTCTTAAATTTCACTGCTTTGATATAGAAAATATTCATAATCCTAGAAAAATCAGTTGCCCCCGGTTTCTAACACAAGCTCTTGATTCCACAATACTTCAAAAAAATACCCACTTAACCTCTGGGTGAAGCTCAGATTTTTTTAAAGTATTATATTAATTCAATATCTTGCGCTATAAACCCGCGTTCAACTGATTCTTCTAGGATATTAGATTTTACCATTATTTGCCGTGATATAATCACGCCGTTTCTATTATTTACAGGTACGGATCTATGTGGTTCCGCTGGACGCTTTGGCTTCTGATTATTTTTCGTATTGCACTATTGATTTATTTTGTTACTGGTAACGGTAGCTATATCCATTTGGATTCCGGAGCCTATATTGATTTGGCTGACAACATGTTGCGCAATCATGTCTTCACGATGTCCTCACCAGATCCTGATTTTGAAGTGCAATCAGAAGATCGCCCCTATGGCCCTGAAGTTTTCAGAACTCCAGGTTTCCCACTATTTTTGGCACTTTTTAAACTACTAGGGATAAATAACTTAGTCTGGGTAGTTTATGCACAGGAAATTATTTATTTGCTGTCCGTTTTTATCTTTTATAAATATGGTCGCGAGCTTTTTGGCCAAAATATTGCTCGTATTGGGGTGATTTTTTTAATGCTTAATCCGGGTGGTATCGCATACACCAAATTAATCTTGTCAGAAACCCTGTTTATGCCTTTTGTATTCGGTAGCCTTTTTTCTATCGGTTTTTATTTCAAAAAACAACATTGGAAATATTTGCTTGCAGCTGGTGTCATTATGGGAATTGGTGCGCTTATTCGCCCTATTATGTTCTACTTTCCCTGGATTGCGGCTGGAACAATTCTTTTTTTCAATCGTAAAAATAAGCAAAACTGGCGCCACGCCGGCGTCATGTTATTAACTTTCTTTCTGGTCATTTCTCCCTGGCTAATCAGAAATTTTCAAATTTATGGCCAGTATTTCTTCAGCGGTCAAGCCAGCAATGTGCTGGTTCATTATCATGTACCCAGGGTTTGGAATGCTGAAGGCGTAAGAAGTTATTGGGATGGCGGCCCCTATATCCGAAAAATGGTTGCAAAAGCCAGAGCTGACAAGGAAGAACAATTGGAAAGGCCAATGGACAGCGTTGAATTTTTCAAATTTCAACAACAGGTTGCTTTAAAGGAGTTAGTCAAATACCCTAACAGCTATTTTAGTCAATGGATAAGCGGCACATTGAAGGCCATGTACGTGCCTTTTTCTGTAGAAGTTTATAATGTTTATCATGAACCTGGTGCGCCAATTCCTTTTATAGAATTGCTTCCGGACACACTCCATGCAGAAAAAACAGATCTTATCGGTATTCCGCTATTTTCAAATAGCGGTATCATCGGTAAGCTATTTTATTTTGTGACGCATGCGCGGCCACTATATTTACTATCCATCATCACCAGCGTATTAACCATGATTTTTGCTCTGTTAGGCATTTTTTATATTTTCCAGAAAAAAAATCCTTTTTTATGGCTAATGATGCTGGCAAATTTTTACTACATCAGCGTTGCGGGACCGTTAGGCTATGCAAGATTTAGATTGCCTGTCGATATTTTCTGGTTTGTCCAAGCGGTTATGGGTGGCATCTGGGCTTGGAGTTTATATCAGCAATTTATGGAAAAATTCAAGTCGAAAATACTGTCGACAGAAGCGAGCTAGTCTTCCTTTTATGCTCACCACCAAAATATCGCAGTGCGAATGATGTAAGACCGCATTGGCGGCTTTGAGATTGACCCAAAACAAGACACATTGTTTAGTCGATGTGCATCAGGCTTTCAGTCCATACTATTAGCCGACCCACATTTAGCTGGCGGTTGTTGAGTTGAGTTTAATTTAAATATTTCACTTAGATACATAATACAAATGTCAGTTTTAGATACTTTTTCGACCAGTATTGATGAGTTGCCTGAAGACTTAAAACAGCAAACTCATACTTACTTACAACGGTTCTCCGAGAAATTTGATCAGCAAGGTGTTGATTTACAGGAACATCCTGATTTTATTTCATCCATAGCAAAGATTTTTACTTGTAGCCAATTTGTTTCCGAAAGCTGTATAAAGAACTCGGATTTTATTATTGATCTAATGGACACTGGAAGATTGTATTCTTCTGATGCTGGGGGAAATTACCGGCATTTACTCCACAAGCAGTTGAAAAAAAATGACCTGCCTGTTGCGCTAAGGAAATTCAGAAACCGGGAAATGGTAAGAATCGCCTGGCGCGATTTGGCGGGCTGGGCGAAATTGGATGAAACACTAGCTGATGTGAGCGCCCTGGCAGAAACTTGCATTCAATGTGCTCTTGATCAGTTATATCAACAAGCCTGTGAGTTAAAAGGGACTCCGACATACGCAAATGGATCAGAGCTACAGTTGGTTGTTTTAGGTATGGGGAAGCTGGGTGCCTGGGAGCTGAATTATTCTTCAGATATTGATTTGATTTTTTGTTATCCGGAAGACGGTGTCTTGTCAGACCGAAAAAATACCAGCTATGGAGAATTCTTTGCGCGCATTGGGCAACAATTGGTCAAGGTATTGGACGAAATAACAGTAGATGGTTTTGTTTTTAGAACCGATATTCGATTAAGACCTTTCGGAGATAGCGGCCCCATAGTTATGACCTTTGATGGTATGGAAAATTATTATCAAACCCAGGCTCGGGAATGGGAACGTTATGCCATGATAAAAGTTCGGCCAGTTGCAGGAGACATCCAGGGCGGACAATATTTTATGGAGATGATTAAGCCCTTCGTTTATCGCCGATATCTAGATTATGGTGCTTTTGAGGAACTTCGGTCTTTAAAATTTCAAATCACCCAGGAATTGCAACGAAAAGACAGATTGGAAAATATTAAGTTGGGTCCAGGTGGTATTAGAGAAATTGAGTTTATCGGTCAGGCCTTCCAATTAATTCGGGGCGGAGCCGAAAAGAAATTGCAGGAGCGTAGGATTTTAAAGGTTTTAGGCATTCTGGGGGAAATGGAATTATTGACTAAAGCGGATGCCGAACAGCTACAAGCTTCCTACCGCTTTTTGAGAAAAGCCGAAAATCATATTCAACAGTATCAGGATAGACAAACCCATGATTTGCCGGTTGATGAATCTGCTCGTCTAAGCTTGGCTTTTTCGATGGGGTTTTCAGATTGGGATGCTTTTAAACAGGAACTTGATAGTGTCAGGCATCAAGTTCATGAAGTATTTGAGCAAGTTTTTGCTCCAACACTTCAAGAGGAAGATTCTACTGAAGGAAAAACTGTTTGGGTGGGAAAAGCGGATCAACAGCAACTGGTTGAGTATCTTCAAAATTTTGGCTACAAAAAACCGGAGGAATCTTATCAATTAATAGAAAAATTCAAATCATCATCAGCGTTACAAAAGTTAACGACCAAGGGGGCTGGGGTAGTCGATCGCTTAATGCCACTATTAATCGAGGCAGTGCCGCAGGCTGATAATCCTGAACAAACATTACAGAGAACGCTAACTTTGTTAGAAGCTGTCGCGGGTCGAAATGTCTATCTGGCATTATTAGCTGAAAATTCCGATGCTCTAACTCAACTAATCAAGTTATCTTCCGCAAGCCCGTGGATTTGTGATTATTTATCGCGTTATCCGGTATTGTTTGATGAGTTATTGGATACGCGGTCTTTATATGATCCTTTGGACAAAGAGGAATTAACCAAACGATTACAACAAAAAATGGCGGGGGTTGATGGCCAGGATATTGAGCAAGTCATGAATACGCTCAGAAAATTCAAACAAATCAGTATGCTCCATGTTGCTGCAGCAGATATTATGGGTGTAATACCCGTCATGAAGGTTAGCGATTATCTAACGACCATTGCTGAAGTAATCTTAGACGAAGCGGTCACCCAGGTCTGGCAAAGCTTAACTGCAAAACATGGTTTCCCTTCTGGTGTTGTAGATTGTGCTGCCGGGTTTGCCGTGATTGGACTCGGGAAATTAGGTGGTTTTGAATTAGGCTATGGTTCTGATCTTGATCTGGTGTTTTTATATAATTGCCAGGATGGAAATGCATTAACTGACGGTAAAAAACCGATTAGTGGCATGGAGTTTTATGGCCGACTTGGCCAAAAAGTCATGAGTATGCTGAATACCCGCTTGCTCTCCGGTATATTGTATGAGGTTGATATGCGTTTAAGGCCCAGCGGCAAATCTGGTTTGCTGGTTACTCATGTAAAGGCTTATAAAGCCTATATGGAAAAAGATGCATGGACTTGGGAACATCAAGCATTGGTTAGAGGTCGATTTGTTGCTGGAGATATTCAACTGCAAGATCAATTTATTTCAATCAGAAAGAAAATTTTAGCAAAACCCAGAGACTATGACGCTTTGAAAACAGAAGTTCGAGAAATGCGTGAAAAAATGCGTAGTAATCAGGCAAACCTGAAAGATGTTTTCGATCTCAAGCAAAGTAAAGGCGGTATTGCGGATATTGAGTTTATAGTACAATTTGGTGTTTTGGCTCTGGCATTCAAAAACAAGTCACTGACGGATTATACGGATAATGCACAGTTACTTGAAGAATTGCAAAAACAAGGGTTTATTTCAGAACCTACAGCCGATTTACTAAAATCAGCTTATTATACTTTCAGGGATCGTGGCCATAGAGAGGTTTTGCAAGGGAGTCGGGCCGTGGTAGATACGCAGGAATATAAAGATATGCGTACTAAAGTTGAACAGGTCTGGCATGAGTTAATGGACTAGCGCTTCCATTAACATTGTACTGATGAACTTTTAAACCACGAAGGGCACGAAGAACACGAAGTCTTATATTGTAGCTTATTGTTTCTTCGTGAACTACGTGTTCTTCGTGGTGAAATTAAATATATAAAAAACTAGAAATAACAGAATATCGGAGAAACAAGAATGACGATGGATGACCGAGATGGTTTTATATGGTTGGATGGCGAGTGGGTTGAATGGCGAGAGGCAAAAGTTCATGTCTTAACCCATACCTTGCATTATGGTGCAGGCGTTTTTGAAGGCTTGCGTGCCTATCATGCGGAAAAAGGCACGGCAATTTTTAAATTAGCCGAACATACTGACCGTCTATTCCGTTCCGCGCATATTTTGAATATGCAGATTAATCATACCAAGCAAGAGCTAAATCAGGCTCAGAAAGAGGCAGTCAGCAGAAATAATCTGGATAATGCTTACATTAGAACCATGTGTTTTTATGGTTCTGAAGGCATGGGATTACGTGCAGATAATTTAAAAGTCCACACCATGGTTGCTGCCTGGGAATGGGGCGCGTATTTGGGGGCTGAAAACATGGAAAAAGGTATTCGTATTAGAACCTCTTCGTATACTCGCAATCATGTTAACAGCACAATGTGCAAAGCTAAAGCTAATGGCAATTACATCAATTCGATATTAGCCCTTCAAGAAGCGATTGCAACCGGTTATGACGAAGCATTGCTGCTGGATCATGAGGGATATGCGGCGGAAGGCAGTGGCGAAAACCTATTCATTGTCAGAAATGGCAAAATTTATACCCCCGAGACTACATCTGCCCTTGAAGGGATCACGCGCGATACGTTGATGATTATTGCTGGTGAATGTGGGTTTGAAGTAATAGAAAAAAGAATAACCCGTGATGAAATATATGTAGCTGATGAAGCTTTTTTTACGGGTTCAGCAGCTGAAGTAACACCTATTCGGGAATTGGATAATCGTATGATAGGTGACGGCATTCGAGGACCTATTACCGAAAAACTGCAAACATTATATTTTGATTATGTCCACGGGCGTCAAGATGATCATGAAGACTGGTTAACCTACGTGGCTTAAGTTGAGTCAAGTTAAAAAAATATTAGTGGTTGGCCCCTCTTGGGTGGGTGATATGGTCATGGCGCAAAGCCTGTTTATCATACTGAGAAATAACCGGGAAAATTGCCAGATTGATGTTCTTGCGCCTGCATGGTCAGCTTCATTTTTAGATCGAATGCCGGAAGTGAATAAAATCATTCCTATGCCTGTTGGTCGTGGTCGTTTTGCACTAAAGGAGCGATACAGCTTAGGGAAAAAACTTGCATCTTCTGGCTATGATCAAGCGATAGTACTGCCGAATTCCTGGAAGTCAGCATTAATTCCTTTTTTTGCCAGAATCCCTTTGCGTACTGGTTTTATTGGTGAGATGCGCTGGGGATTGCTGAATGATTCCAGAAAGCTTGATAAATCTGTATTAAGGATGACCGTTCAGCGATTTGTAGCTTTGGCTTATCCACCCTCATTGAATACGCCTCCAGAATGTCCCATTCCTAAGTTAGTCGTTGAAGGAGAAAAAGTTAAGGAAACAATCAACAAATTTAACGTTGGTACTGAAAAAAAAATTTTGGCACTTTGTCCTGGTGCTGAATATGGTAAGTCCAAACGTTGGCCCGTGGAAAATTATGCGGCAGTAGCCAAGCATAAATTTTATGAAGGCTGGTCAGTCTGGTTATTTGGCTCAGAAAAAGATAAATCAGTAACTACAGAAATCAACCAGAAAACAGGAAATAAATGTGTCGATTTTAGTGGCTTAACCACCATGACAGAAGTCATTGATTTGATGTCATTAGCCAAGATAGTGGTGAGTAATGATTCCGGTTTAATGCATGTTGCCGCTGCATTGAATAGTAAAGTGGTGGCCATTTATGGTTCCACTGACCCAGAATTTACTCCGCCACTCAATGATGAGTCCGAAGTTATTTCTTTGGGGTTAGAATGCATGCCATGCTCTGCAAGAGAGTGTCCTTATGGGCATTATGAGTGTTTAACGGGTATCCGACCTGAAAGAGTATTGGCAGCAATGGAATGCCTCTCTGTATGAAAATTGCAATCGTTAAACTTTCTGCTCTAGGCGATATTATTCATGCAATGGTTGCCCTTCAGTATTTAAAAAAAGCCAATAGTAATATTCAAATAGACTGGGTTATTGAAGAAAGATTTGCAGCAATATTACAGAATAACCCTGATATTGACCGGATTATAACGGTAAATTTGCAGGGAATAAAGCAGAATAAACTTCACTTCTTCAAGGAATACAAGAGGATAAAAGCTTATGCAAAAAATAACTATGATTTAGTCATTGATGCACAAAGCCTAGTCAAGTCAGCTATCATAGCCAAATTATTAGGTGGTAAAACAGTAGGCTTTGATTGGAATTCATGTCGTGAAGGCGGGGCTTCTCTTTTTTACGATTCAAAAATTGCTTGCGCTTATGAAGAAAGAACAATAGACCGAAATGCTCTGGTTTTGTCTAAACCTCTTGGGTTTGAAGTTTCTCCCAAACAGATTCTGGCTAAACAGCCTTTTTTGTTTTATCGTGAAGAAAACAAAAATATTTACGGATATTTTCGTAAAAATAAAAAAAACATTATCTTTGTCATCGGTTCTAGCTGGGAAAGCAGGAACTATCCAAAGCAGAAATTTTTGAAAATTGCTCAACAATTGCAAGAAAATTATCTGGTTATTTGGGGGAGCGCTCAAGAGCAGGAAGCCGCAAACTGGCTGGCGCAACAAGCAGACAATATCACCGCTATGCCGAAAATGGATATTAATACCCTAAAAGCTGCCATTGCCAAATCGGATTTGCTAATCGGAAATGATACCGGACCAACTCATATGGCCTGGGCTTTAAATAAGCCATCAATCACTATTTTTGGCCCTACTCCCGTGAGTCGAGTTTATCAAACTGAGATCAATAAAGTGGTGAAGTCAAATTCAAAAGTTGACCCCCACAAACTAAACAAAAAAGACTTTTCTATCAGAGATATCAACGAGAAAGATATTATTAAGATTGCAACCGACTTGATTTAGTTGCTTTATCATAATGATTTTATTGAACTCAATCCAGGTATAACTGCCCTACTCTTACCTACGAAATGTATAATTAATAAAATACAACTTTATGAATAGTCTATTATTAAGATACCTTTAGAAGGTAAAGTCTATGAGACTTATCTACTTCTTACAATAAATTGGAACCTCTGTTAACCAATAAACTTTTCGAGCTGAAAAATGTATCAGGATTTTCTGGATATTTTAAAACACAATAATAAACTTTCTGCCCCTGATTTAGCGAAAGTTAAACGATTGCAAAAAAGTGCCATGGAACCTTTACCTAATTTGCTGATGAAATTAGGATTTTGTTCCGAACGTGATATCGCTTCTGCCATGGCAGAATTAAGCCAATTAGAATTGGTAGAAGAATCAGAATATACTGCCCAATCCCCTTTTTCAGAGGATGTTTCATTTAGATTTCTAAAAGAAAATCACATCATTGGTCAGGAAGAATCTGATGAGTCCATAACAGTCGTTGCTATGGATCCGGAAGCAAAATTTAACTTTGATAGCTTAGGTTTGGCTACGGGCAAGGATATTATAGTTAAGGTAGGTGTGAGTTCAGAGATTGATAAAGCCCTGGAAATTCAATATGGAGAAGGCAAATCCCAATTTGGACAAATTGTTGATAGTCTGGATTCTGACGAAATTGCCGATGATGATATTGAGCATTTAAAAGACATGGCGAGTGAAGAGCCAGTCATAAAAATGGTCAATTTGATCATGCAACGGGCACTAGAAACTAGAGCATCCGATGTCCACATTGAGCCTTTTGATAATGCATTAATTATCCGCCTACGCATTGATGGTGTTCTACAGGATATTGAAGCACCCCCAGTATCCTCTGTCGCGGCAGTGATTTCACGGATTAAAATCATGGCAAACCTGAATATTGCTGAGCGGCGTTTGCCTCAGGATGGCCGTATCAAAATGCAAATGCTCGGTAAAGAAATTGATTTAAGGGTTTCGACCGTACCTACTATGTATGGTGAAAGTGTTGTCATCCGATTGTTGGATAAAGAGAATGCCGTACTTGATTTTACTCAGTTGGGTTTTACCGGCAGAAATGCTGATGCCTTTATTGATATTTTATCCAGACCAAACGGTATAATTTTAATTACCGGGCCAACGGGAAGCGGGAAGTCGACAAGTCTTTACGCAGCATTAAAGCAACTCAACAATTCAGAAAGTAAAATCATAACGGTTGAAGACCCTGTTGAATACCAGATGGATGGTGTTAATCAAATTCAGGTTAAACCTCAAATCGGACTAACTTTCGCAACCGCACTTCGCTCAATTGTCAGACAAGACCCAGATATTATTATGATTGGGGAGATGAGGGATCTGGAAACTGCTAAAATTGCCGTACAATCAGCTTTGACAGGACACTTGGTATTATCTACTCTTCATACTAACGATGCCGCAAGTGGAGTCACTCGATTATTGGATATGGGTCTTGAAGAATACCTAATCAGCTCAACAGTAAATGGCATACTAGCACAACGGCTGGTTAGGAAATTATGCCCAAGCTGCAAAAAACCACACCCAGTCAGTGAAGAACTGATCGAGCAAATGCAATTACGGAAATATAAACCGGAAGGAGAGATAGTCATGTACGTGCCGGAGGGTTGTGATGATTGTGCCGGTATCGGTTACCGAGGAAGGGTTGCGATTATCGAATTTCTAAAAATGACGGACCCAATAAGAGCCCTGGTTATGGTTCGAGCCGTATCTGGAGATATCCAGAAACTGGCTGTTAAAGAAGGCATGTTAACAATGAATGATGACGGTATGGTTAAAGTTATCGAAGGGGTAACGACACTGGAAGAAGTCATGAGTCATGTTTCAGTTGATAATATTTCCCAGCAAAGTCAGGCGTTATTGCGAGCACGTAGCTTGATAAGTGCAGCCAAGAAAAAAATTGATATTTAGGGAAATCTGATATGACTTTGTTTACCTACAAAGCAGTCACCCGAGAGGGTGAGGTTGTTGAAGATCACAAGGAAGCTGCAGACGAAAAAGCATTAATTCAAGCTCTACAGCTTGACGGCATGATGCCCATCAAAGTGTCTCAAGCTTCATCAAATCCTTTATACCTATTAAGGATGGGAAAGGAAGCCAACAAATTACCACAAAAAGATATACTGCTTTTTACTAGTGAGCTAGCCACTTTACTAGGTGCTGGATTGCCTCTGGATAAATCATTGCTGGTATTGATGGATTTAACAGAAGGCAATGATAAGCTTTATAAAATGATCAACCAGGTTCTTGACCGGGTAAAAGGTGGCTCGACATTAGCAGATGCGCTGGAAGCGCAAACCAATATTTTTAGTAAATTTTATTTAAATATGATCCGTGCCGGTGAACTTGGCGGTAGTCTGGAAGACGTATTAGATCGCTTGGCTGAATATCTGGATCGCTCCAAAGAACTAAAAGATACTGTTGGAACTGCATTAATTTATCCGGCAATTTTGTTAGTCATGTCGGCGGCCTCAATTTTCATGATGCTGGTCTTTGTGGTTCCCCAGTTTTCGGAAATGTTCGAAAGTGCGGGGAAAGAATTGCCACTTTCCACCCAGTTTGTCGTTGGTTTAGCTGAATGGCTACAAAAATATTGGTGGGCCGTTATTTCCACAATACTGTTTTTGATAGCATTTTTTAACTATCAAATGATTGATCCGGTAAGAAAAAGACGTTGGGACAATCGAGTTTTACAATTACCTCTGGCCGGTGAAATTGTTTTGAATATGGAAACTGCCAATATTGCCCGAACCATGGGAACTTTATTGGGCAATGGAGTTTCAATATTAACAGCGCTGACGATTGTTCAGGAAACAGTTGGTAATTTGGTACTGGCCGATGCAGTCGGTGAAGCCGCCGTGAAATTAAAACAAGGGCAAAATATGTCTACAGCCCTGGTTGAAAGTGGCCGGTTTCCCAAGTTAGCGATGCAAATGATCAAAATGGGTGAAGAAACTGGGCGCTTGGAAGAAATGTTACTGCGGGTTGCTAACATTTACGATAAACAGTTACGAGTAGCCATACAGCGAATGCTTGCATTGTTGGAGCCAGCAATTATTGTTTTTCTGGGGTTAATAATTGCGGGTATCATTGTTTCAATTTTGATGGCAATATTAAGTGTTAATGATTTAGCATTTTAGCCTAATATATCCGTGATAAATTATTTTATCCAGGTTTAACAGCAACTTAATATCATTACTGTATGGTTCCATTTTTGTGCATCTTGTAGCCAAACAGTGATAATTTGAATAGTCACTTTGATTTTTGGAGTTATTGAGAAAAATTATGAAAAATAGTAGAAAAATAGCAGAACAGGGTTTTACTCTGCTCGAAATGTTGGTGGTACTAGGGATTATTGCCATGCTGGCCGGATTAGTCGGTCCTCAAGTTATGAATCAATTGGGCGGCGCAAAAAGTAAAACAGCTAAAGTGCAGATAGAAGAGTTATCTGCTGCACTGGATATGTATAGTATGGAAGTTGGTAAATATCCTACAACTGAACAAGGTTTGCAGGCATTGATAGAAAAACCTGATGATGCAAAACGCTGGAACGGTCCCTATTTGCGCAAGAATAAAATACCACAAGATCCTTGGGTCACTGATTATCAATATGCTTCCCCTGGCCAGAAAGGCAAGTTTGATTTGTACTCCTATGGCGCTGATGGTAAAGAAGGTGGCGAAGGGGAAGACCAGGATTTAGCTAGCTGGAATTGATAGAATCCTTTGCACAGTTAGCTTTGTGGCTTTCTATTGGGAGAATTGTGTTGTTAACTAAAGTACTGAAAACAACCGTGTAGCCTACTATCCACACGTTTTGGTTTTATGATCTTAGAAAAAAAACCTGCTTTTTTATCCCCGCAACTATAACCTCGTGAAATATTGTAGATGAAGCAACAAGGCTTTTCTCTAATAGAACTGACCATAGTGTTGGTTATCATGATTGCGGGGGTTGCTTTAGTCGGTCCTAACATTTCTTCAGGCAGAGGTTCCTCGCAAATAAAAGCTGCGGCTAGGGATTTCGCCTCCGCATTGCGCTATGCAAGAGGCCAGTCAATCATAAGTCACGAAGAAATCTTCGTTAGTCTTGACCTTGATAATAACGAATATCAATTAAGCAACAGAGAGAAGGTCTATCAGGTTATTGATGAGATCGAAATTTCTCTGGTAACTGCTCAGTCTGAGCAAACCGGTGAAGGCCAAGGTAATATTCGTTTTTTCCCCGATGGTTCTTCTACCGGCGGCCGGATTACCCTAGCTAGTGGTGATAATAAATGGCTGGTCGATGTTAATTGGCTAACCGGGCATGTACAGTTAATCAATGAATAGGATGACACGATTCACTGGGCAAAAAGGGTTTTCCTTATTGGAAATCCTGGTAGCTTTTTCCATTATGGCTTTGTCTTTAGGTATTTTGCTTAGTATATTTTCCAAAGGAATTCACACAGCCACTTTGTCAGAAGATTACACGAATGCCGTCCAAATTGCAGAATCCTTATTGGCTAAAGTTGGCACATCAAATGAATTAATTGAAGGTCAGTTTCATGGTACCGAACTTGAAAAATATCAGTGGACTATTACCAGCTATCCCTATGATATTTTTGAGCAGCATAATTTAGAACTGGCAAATAAGAGTGCTTTCAAAAAAGCAACAAAGGTCGTAATTTTCCAGGTGATTGTTAAGGTTGCGTGGAGTGATACAGATGATGACAATCAACGTTATATTGAGTTAAATACGTTGAAATACGGCACCGAAGAATCATGACTAAAAAATTCGGTTTCACCTTGATAGAAGTACTGATTGGTATGTCACTGCTTAGCATTATGATGTTATTGCTGTTTGGTAGTTTGAGAATATCGGTTCGTAATTGGGATGCGGGTGAGAAACGTATTTTGGAAGTCAGTGAATCAGCAGCAGTACAAAATTTTTTTCAACGCTATTTAACTGCGGTGAGACCTTTATGGGATGATTTTTCTGAAGATCAACCTAAACTGAGCTTTCAAGGAGAAAGCCGGCAATTGAGATTTGTTGCACCATTACCAGCAAGTGCCGGTAGGCAGGGCTTACAGGTCTTTTCAGTTAAACTGAAGAAATATGCTGAAAGCGATAGTCTGGTCGTTAATATTTTGCCTTTTTTTCCACTTGAAGATGGGGAAGAATGGAAAAATGAAGAAGTTACCCTTGCAGAAAAAGCGGGTGAATTCAAATTATCCTATTTTGGCGCTAGAGAGGACGATGAACCTTCATGGCATGATCAGTGGTTGGAACAAACAAAATTACCTTTACTTGTTAAAGTAGAGATGGAATTTGATAATGGAATGATTTGGCCAGAAATGGTAGTAGAGCTAAGATTAAGCGCGTCTAAATTAGACAACCAGGATGATTTAGACGATTTGGATGAATTAGATGAAGATTTGTTATAACAAGCAACAAGGAGTGGCATTAATATTGGTGCTGTGGGTCATAACCCTGCTGACCATTATGGCGGGTAGTTTTGCTTTAAGCGTTCGACGTGAAGCTTCAGTGATTAGTAGTATTAGAGATAGCGCCGAAGCCTCTGCTATAGCAAGGGCTGGTATTTTGATTGCACAACAGATGCTGTTAAATCCAGACAAACAAGAACGCTGGATAGCAAATGGCTCTGTATACCCTATTAATTATGCCGATACAGAAATTCGGGTTAAGATTTATAGTGAACAGGGAAAAATTAATATCAACAAGGGTAACAAGAAGTTACTGAAAAACCTGATAACATTTATCGGTTTGGAAGATGAAGAAACAATAAAAATTACCGATGCTATTCTGGATTGGCGGGATGGCAATGACCTAGTCAGGATGCATGGTGCAGAGAAAGATCAATATGCTGATGAAGGGCTTAAATATACACCTAGAAATAAACCCTTTCAGAGCATTGAAGAATTGCAACTGGTTTTAGGCATGGAAGGAAATATTTTTCGTGAGATTGAACCTATGATTACCATTTATTCAAATAAAGGTAGCGTTGACAAAAATTCAGCATCAGAAGAAGTCTTGAGCGTACTAGCCGGTAAGACTGCTGAAGAACAAGAGCAAGATAAAGATACAGAATCCTCTCAGGAACCGGAGGAGAATGGGCTGTTTGGTTCTGAAAAAAAGCAACCAACGACAACAACCCAAGGAGCATTTACAGTTATTTCTGAAGCAAGACTGATAAATGGTGCAAAATCTAAGATAAAAGCTATCATTAAGAGACAAAGCGCAAACGATAAAGGCAAGCCTTTTTCGGTATTGGCATGGACTAGGCACCTTGGTACAGAAGAATCTCTATTTGAAGCAGAATTAGAACAATAAAATAAAAAGACGACTAAATGAATAATTTGGGGCGAAGTATAAGAGATTTTTTTCGTTGGTGGGGCAGCGAACTGGCTTTTTTAGTGCCAGAGCCGCTCAAACTCATTTTTAATGAAGATAAAGGTGAATTTATTATTCATCCTGAAGGGGACTTTATTCGAATTGTTTATGTCCTTAACGGCAAAGAAGAAGAAATAGGCGTCTTCGAACTCAATGAATTAGGAAAAGCAGAATACATTGCTTTTGCGGAAAATGATATCCGGTCGGAACAATCAGATTTTGTGATCAGGCTATCTGCGCAAGATGCTATTGAAAAAATCATATTTTTACCCCCCGCTGCTGCAGAGGGCGATCTTCAGCAGGTAGTGTCTTACGAAATAGATAAACTGACTCCGTTTAGAACTGAGCAAGTCTATTTTGCTGCCAGACGACTTAATGAAAGGGATTCAGAGCATCAGATAAAAGTTCAGCTAGTGATAGCACCCCGTGAAAAACTAGATACCGTCTGTAAGGAATTACGTGGGTGGGGACTGACCCCCTCTGTCGCTGATTTTTCTGGGGCGCCAAACAATTTTAAAAAGGACTATGAAATTTATAATTTACTACCTGAGTGGGCAAGAGCCCAAGATCATATGTTAGCTCAAGTTGCAAATTATGCAGTGTACGGTTTGTTGCTAATTCTATTTATCGCCGCCCTTGCGGTTCCGGTTTGGCGTGAAGCCCGAGCAGTCGAGCAATTGAAAGACCAAATCAGCATTGTTGGTAAAGAAGCTTCCCAGGTACAAAATTTGCGTAATGAAATTGAACAGCGTCAGGAAAAAACAGCCCGCTTATTGGCTAAGAAAACCTCATCCGCATCAATAGTTGAAATGTTGGAGAAGCTAAGTAAATTGATTGCTAACGATACTTGGCTAAAGCATTTAAGGTATTCAGATGGAAAATTGCAAATTCAAGGGCAATCGCCTACCGCGTCTTCATTAATTAGTGTGTTAGAGGGGGCGGATATATTTAATAGTGTTCGATTTGTATCCCCGGTTACGCAGGACAGGCGAACCGGCTTAGAACGTTTCCAGATTTCTGCTGAAATTGCTAAAGGGGAGAAAAATGCTAGCCCAACTAGATAATCAGCAACAACGCTGGCTTGCGCTGGGATTACTGGCAGCAGTCATATTATTTATTACTTTGGTTTTGATTGTGCCCTTGGTTAGTGCCGGGTTTGAATATAATGAAACCAAGCAGGATCTGGCCTTTCGTCTTAAACGCTTCAAAGCAGTCATAGCCAGTAAAGATAAAGTTTTCGCTAATGCTGAAAAAATTAAACAGCAATTTGCGAAGCAACAATACTTTAGTGACCGTGAAACCGTGGCCTTGGCTTCCGCTGATCTGCAAAAATTTATTAAAACTACGATTTCAGAGGCAGGTGGTCAGCTAACCAGTACTCAGGTCTTACCCAGCAAAACTGAGGATGATATCACCCGTATTACTGTAAAAGTAAGAATGAATGGAAGTATTGAAGATTTACGTAGCATTTTATACGACATCGAAATGTCAAAACCGCTAATGATTGTTGAGGAACTTGATGTCAGGCCGGTAAGAGGTAGACGTAACAGAAAAACTAGAAAGATAGAGCCTAGCAACAAAATGAACGTCAATTTTCAGGTAGCCAGTTTTATGAGAATAAAAACATGAAGACAATTTGGTCGGGCTTGAATATTAAATTGCTTTCTTTGCTATTGATATGTTGCTTGGTATTTGCGGTAATCGTATTGGGAGAGTGGTTGTATGCAAATTATTCTTATCAAAACCTTTTGACTTCGATTGACGATATTGATGAAGTGGCGGATGAGATTGAATCCATGCCAGAAATCAAGTTGGCAGAAAAGCCCCAGGAAAGTTATTCAGCCATGGTGAACCGCCCATTATTTACTGAAGGCAGAAAACCGGTAGATGAAACTGAAGAAAAAAATACTGTACCAGAGTTTACTGGCAATATAGAGCTGGTATTAACAGGGTTGGTAGAATCACCTGAGGGGATAACTGCCATGCTTCAGGATAATAATAAAAAACATTATCGTGCTAAACAAGGGGAAGAGGCTCAAGGATGGGAAATCATCAAGATTGAGACTGATAAAGTAATTGTAAAACAGGGAAATAACCGAAAAGAGCTAATGTTGCGAAAACCCAAGCTCGCGCAGCCATCTCTAGCTCCTCCTAAAATGAAGCCTCCCAGGAGAACAGCTCGGGCGCCAAGAACTAGAAGAAAGCCAGAACAGCAACCCATGGGTATAGAAAATAATGATCAACTGTAAAAAGAACAAAGCTATGAAACGTTTACTAATAATCCTTGCCAGTGTTGCATTCCTATCTTCCTGTGAGCATTTGGGGCCTAAGCCAAATAAAAAAATGCCAATGGTAAGCGTGGAAGGACCAACAAAAAATATTACAAAAGATTTAGTATTGGACCAACTAAGTAACGAAGCATTAGCCGATGATGCTAATAAAGCACTAAAGGATGAGTTTTACCGAGGAACCGGCAGATTTGTTAAATCAACTGGAAAACCAGGAAAACCTACTAAAAGTTCTGCATCAGGTAAATTTACGCTTAATTTTGAAGATGCTGCACTCAGCGAAGTTATAAAAGTAATTCTTAGCGATACCCTCAATGAAAGTTACATGGTTAGTCCCAAAGTTGTAGGTAAAGTTACATTACAAACGTCCCGACCATTAACCAAGGAAGAGCTGCTACCTACACTAGAATTGTTATTACAAGTTAATAATGCGGCATTAATTAAAGACGGTACTATGTATCGAAT
>JAUXDP010000163.1 GCA_030618325.1 Methylococcaceae bacterium
AATATTTTAAGCGTGTAGATGCTAGTCATGAATTAATAGAGGTGCCCTAATAGGTGCTTGCGGTGTTTTAATTGTACTGGCGATTAAAATGCAGTGTTAATATACTCTTTTCTCTGAGGACTCAAAATTGAGTATCAACAACAAATCTTGACTTTATGCTGGCTTACCTAAATAATCAATTTTTGATACGGTATGGTTTATAGCTAAAATTAAATACAGAAGGGGATCGCAGTGAAGATATCGGTATCTTCTGAACACAATAGCTCCGGTAATAGTAGCAATATCAAACCCAAGGTAACGCTTCGCATGCTACATAACGTATTAGACTCGGTGCCGACACGTATTTTCTGGAAGGATCTTGACGGACGTTACCTTGGATGCAATCGCTTATTCGCGAATGATGCCGGCCTGGATTCTGTCGAAGACATTATCGGTAAACTGGACTCCGAACTTGTCTGGGCGGAGCATGCAGAGCAATACCGCGCTGATGACAAGGAAGTTATTGAATCAACCAGATCCAGATTGAATTTCGAAGAACCACAGAAAAGACCCAATGGTAAAGAAATCTGGGTCGAAACCAGCAAAATACCACTCACAGACGATAACGGTGCAATCATCGGCATAGTTGGCATCTATTCCGACATTACTGAAAGAAAGCATATATCAGAGCAGGCTGAAAACCTGGGAAACGTCCTAGAAAGTTCTCTCAACGAAATTTACATTTTTGATGCCGAATCCCTCAAATTCATTCATGTCAATGAAGGGGCTTTAAAAAATATCGACTATTCCTTGGAGGAGATGTTAGGGATGACACCATTGGATATCAAGCCTGAGTTTTCTCCTGAACGCTTTGCCACGCTGGTAAAACCTTTGCGGCAAAGTCAGCAAGATATTATTGTATTTGAGACAATGCATCAACGTAAAGACGGCAGCATCTATCCTGTAGAGGTTCACCTGCAACTTCAGAACTATCAAGGTCTTCCAGCTTTTGTCGCAATCATACTGGATATTTCCGTACAGAAAATTACCCAGACTGCACTGCATTATATTGTTAAAGGCATTGCTATCAATACTGGCGAGGATTTTTTCAAATCCCTAGTAACCAACCTTGCCCAAACTTTAGACTGTGATTATGCCTTTATTGGGTTACTGGATAAACAAGATCCCGGGATAATAAAAATAAATAAAGTTTTTGTATTAGGTGATTTTGCCGAAAATTTTGACTATCTTTTGAAAGATACGCCTTGCCAATGCACAATCAGCGATGGTGCTTGCCTCTATCGGGAAAATGTTCAAAGTGCCTTTCCAGACGATGATTTACTTGTCGATATGGGCATTGAATGTTATGCGGGTGTATCTATCAAAAATGCCAAAGGGATCGTTATCGGACTTTTGGTGATCATGGACACAAAACCCATGGAGCACGCGGATACTAAATTATCCCTCATTCAATTGTTTGCAGACCGTTGTGGCGCCGAGTTCCAGCGCCTGGAGACCGAAGAAGCACTTAAGTCTAGCGAAGCACGCTTCAAACATATCAATGAAGCAACAGGCGCCTATATTTGGGAAGTCACGTCAGATACCATCTACACTTACATTACCGGGCAAGCCCTGGCTGTTAAGGGCCGTACTCCAGAGGAACTTTTGGGGCGTACACCATTTGAATTCATGCCCCAAGAAGATATTGAGCGCGCACATCGCATCGCCCAAAAGGCAATTGATACAAAAGGCACCTTTGAACTCACCCACCGCAACATAGCTACCGATGGCCGCATTCTCTGGGAAGAAGTTAGAGGTACTGTGATGCTGGATAACGAAGAAAATGTTATCGGTTTACGCGGAACAGGTGTCAGCATTAATGAACGCAAAGAAGCTGAAGCTCAAATCGAACGGCTAGCCTTTTATGATCCACTAACCAATTTACCAAACCGTACCCTGTTTCTCGACCGATTACAGCAAGATCTGACTCTTGCCACACGGCATAAAACCTTTGGGGCATTACTATATCTGGATCTTGACCATTTTAAAACCATTAACGATGCTCTCGGACACTCGGTCGGCGATACTTTACTACAACAGGTTGCAAAACGCTTGAGCTTGCAGTTACGCGTTGCAGATACGGTTGCCCGGCTAGGAGGAGATGAGTTTGTTATTCTGTTGCCAGAACTTGATCAGACTAGTGATTTATCAGCCAAACAGGCATATAAGGTAGCACAAAAAGTCCGCGAGACACTTTGGATTCCCTTCGACCTGGATGGCCACGAATATACTATCAGCTCCAGCATTGGAATCACCCTGTTTCCGGAGCCGGACCAATCCACCGATATTATACTTAAACAGGCTGATTCAGCGATGTACAAGTCAAAGAATGATGGCAGGAATACCATCTCATTTTATGTCCCTAGTATGCAAATTGAAGCTGATGCCCGCCTAACTCTGGAAAAAAACCTCCGCCAAGCTATTAGCCAGAATGAATTAGAGCTTTATTACCAGATTCAAGTCAATGAACAGGACATTATCACCGGTGCTGAAGCGCTATTGCGCTGGAATCACCCAGAAAATGGTATAGTTCGGCCGGATACCTTTATCCCGCTTGCTGAAGAAACAGGTTTAATTTTTGATATCGGAGACTGGGTGCTGTATTCGGCCTGTCAGCAGATGAAATATTGGACCGACAATTATGTTGGCAAACTGCCTCAATTATCGATTAATGTCAGCTCCCGCCAGTTTCGGCAAGTGAATTTTATTGAAAAAATATTGCACATAATTGAACAGACGGGGGCTGATCCTAGACACTTGGTTCTGGAAATAACAGAAGGTATCATTATCGAAAATATTCAGGATACCATTTATAAAATGCACAGCCTGAAGGAAACTGGCTTTAGCTTTTCAATTGATGATTTCGGTGTCGGGTATTCTTCGCTCTCCTATCTCCGACAACTGCCACTAGATGGACTAAAAATTGACCGGTCGTTCATACAGGATATCGAAACCGACCCTAGCAGCGCCGCCATTGTAGAAACCATTATATCTATGGCACATCACATGGACCTTGGAGTAATAGCTGAAGGTGTGGAGAACCAAATACAAATTGAATTTCTAAAAAACAAAGGTTGTCTCTCCTATCAGGGCCACTATTTCAGCCACCCTATTCCTGCAAAAGAATTTACCCATTTATTAAAAACTGGGCATATGAATAAATAATAATAGTTGGTTTAGGATTTCTGATTTTACAAATAAACCCATCCTACAAAACTTCATTTCCTGATAGCATTTTACTTATTAGATTCAGCAATCATTATTTTTCCTATCAATGTCATAAGTAAATAGAGGTGTCCTATATAGGATACCCACTGTTCGAAAACGGAGTAATAACTTCAAGTTTTTAATACTTCTGCGCAGCCTTAGCACCTGGTTCCACCTCTTAATATTGACTCATGAAAACTTCAGATACCCCAAAGCAAGCAGAACAAAGATCTAGATCACAAATTTCAAACGAACAGCGGCAATTAATCCTGAAAGCGGTAACTGCAGGCACTGAGGACTACATTCAAGCCCGAAAGGCGAAAGTGCCGGCTTTCGTAGCAGAACATTTCTCATTTAAAGGGGCGCTTAAGCTACATAGAAAAGCATTGGGCAAAGATCTGTACAGAGCCCCTTTAAACATCTTTTGGCTGGTACCTTTGACCGTTGTTAAAGTATGCTCCTTGATCTTAAACAAAGCAGGTGCCGGTAAAATAGCACGACGGCTCGAAACTCTTCCTTCCGGTTTTCAAACCGATGTGCAGCAAGAAATCAATTGGCTGATCTATACCGAACTACTGGAATTACCGTATCAACAAGATTCCAGGACATCGACAAAAGATGCCTTATTAACAGCAATTCTCCAGGACAGCGAACTAGCAAGTATAATTGATGAATATCTGACCAAAATCCATAATAAAACCACTGCCTCAGATTTTCGCCGGACACTGGAAAAAAATCTTCAGGAATATGGAAATAGCCGCACCGCCGCTGCAGAATTAGCAGGAAATATCATTACCCTTTCTTCAAGTTATGCAGCCTTTCACAAAGCTATGCCCGGCGCCATAACAAGCGGCAGCGCCACCGCCGTGGTAATCGCTGAAAAAATCGCGATTGCCAAATTCTGGCTGGGGCCCACTTTAGGCGCTTGGTATTACGGCCTGTTTCCAATTGCCGCATCTACCGGTCTGGTAATAGCCGCTACCGGCGCGCTTATGGCAGGCCTGGCACTGATCACGACTTTCACCGGCATCATAACCGACCCCCTTCAAGCAAAACTAGGCTTGCATCAAAAACGTTTGTACAAATTTATCAACGCCTTGGGTGACGAAATGAGTGGCGACACTCAAGCCCAATACAAAATCAAAGAGCAATATATCGCCCGAGTATTCGACATTCTTGATCTTTTAATTACCGCTGTGCGCAGTTAAGCGTCTAGCTTTGTGCGGCACGGCCATTTTCTGTTTCCAAATATCGCTGACTATGTGAAAAATATTGGATGTTAACTAATAGTCCTATTTTTTGAACTAACTATTTAAATAAATAGTCTTATTTTTGCTAGTGAACTATAAATTAAAAATAGGTACTTGACCGAGCACTTGATATCTTGATAATAAGCAATCTCTGAGTCTGTAGATAAAAACTTTTTACTTAAATGTAAACCAGTTTTAACAGATTTTCATATCACGAATCAATACTTAAGCGTTTGCGATTACTAATTCGTATTATTAAAAAAGGTCGTAAGCGTTTTTCTTTAATTCAGAGGAGAACGAAAATGAAACAGATATTACCAGCGTTATCATTCATCACAATTCTTTTTTTTAGCGGCATGGGGCTTTCTTTTGCAGCTGAGGAGCATGGCAACCAAGCACTGAAACATGCGCAACTTGCATCGCAACATGGAAAAAAGGGCCATGCCGATGTTTTAACTGGACATGCTGAAAGTGCTCTGGAACATGCTAAAGCTTCCAAAAAAGTCCATATTGATGCAGCTGCCCACATGGGTGAAGCTATCACTCATTTAAATGCGGCAATAGAGCATGGCAAAATGGGCCATGCCGATGTAGCTACTAAACATACCAAGGAAGCACTTGTACACATCAAAGCCGGCAACAAGATAATGTTACATTAAAAAACAACACCAAAAAAATAACGCGAAGGTGTTAGGTCTTGCAATCAATCATGATTTTGCATTGCAAGACCTGGTTCTTTTTGGCACGCGAGGCAAAGACTGAATGAGCTAAATCCACACGATTGTCGTGCGACTCAGTTGATAGTAACTAAGAAAGGCAAATAAAAGAGGGGCTCGTTGAAACCCAGATGTAAAACCGACATTTGACCCAGGCATGAATAACATTGTTCAGATAGGGGCCCGACACGCTAGCTGACATCAAATAGAGTCAGCCACTACCTGTTGCTAAGGTGTGCGAACGTAGTGAAGCGGAGCGGCCCGCACACCTAACAGATTTATAAACTTGAACGTTTTGACCAGTACAATTTCTTCGTGGTTAATTAACCTATGTTAATAAAAGAGTGAAATTTATTATCTGCCTTTTGTTTTTTACTACTAAGGGGGGTTAAACCAAAAATATACAGCTTTGGCATTTGAGAAACAATGCTCTAAGATTGCATATCTAGCAGTGAAAATATCACTCAGTAGCGAATCGAAAAACTGATAGCTGACACTGTTTGGTAAGCTCGGATACGATAGTGTTGATGATTGTGGGAAATGCAGGCACATGCATACTGGCTGGTTCCTTTTGGTTGGTTGTGGGTTTATCGATTTGCAGCCTACTATGGATGTAGTCTATTTGTTATTAATTCAATGTGTTGTGCTTAAGTGCATCCCACTCTTTTTCGACCCCAAATGTTCGATCGAAACACTCTCATAGGCGGGAAACGTGTGTTTAATTTCCTATCCATGGCAATTATTAATATAATCGTTTGTAAGATTTTGCATCAGCTCGGAAGTGTACAGTGGTAATCGAAATTTGACGAAGCTATATTCCGTTTCAAGTAATTTTAATAACTTCTGTTGGTGATGTGATTTTGACCTAAAGTGATCACAAATTAATAAAATCTAACAAAGGAAAATTAACCATGAAACCTCTAAATTATAATAAAAAACTAATCACTGTACTATTTGCTTTATTCCTGAGTACATCTGCCAGTGCAGGCATAGTTATCGAGAGTCTAGTTGGTGAAGTATTTCATGGACCATATACTGGCGAAACGGGTTCGGGTACTTTCAGCTACGATACCGCATTCCTCATAGGTGTGGGAGAAGAAACACTTGGCAGTGATAAAATTAGCGTTGAGTTCACAATTTTTGACCAGAATTTTACAAATGTAAATGATCTCGATTATCCGAGTTTTCCAGTACTTGATTTCATCGACGGCAATCCTGTTTCGCTAGAATTTGCCGTGTTTAGCGGTATTATTGAGCCCGGTGTTGAGGGTTTCGAAATGTTTGAGCTAATTTCAGCATCCAGTGGTGGATTTGAAACCGAAGTCACAGTAACATCAGTTCCACTTCCCCTAAGCGTCTGGTTGTTCAGTTCAGGCTTACTGGGTCTAATTGGCTATAGCCGTAACAAATAACATTACGTAAAGATACAAGGAGAGAAAGAAAAATTCTCTCCTTGCAAGATCTACTTACCTTACAACAATAGTATCTTTTGTAAGTATATTATTGCCTGAATCACTATCATTGGCAGTGGGAGTTACCGATGCCTCCCATGTTATAAATTTTCTATTTCTAGAAGACCAATCAAAATCAAACGTTTTCGTCTGGCCAGCAGCTAAATTTGTAAAAGAAAATACAAAATTGTAGCCACCACCTTTGATAGATGATACCGACACCTCACCAGACACAGTCAGAAAACCATCATTTTTGATTGTTACACTGCTTGCTATTCCTCTGGTCTTTGCAGGTATTGAATCAGGGATATTTAGCGATGTGATCATCAAGTCATAAGTATCTTCAGACGGTGGCAGTGATGG
>JAUXDP010000236.1 GCA_030618325.1 Methylococcaceae bacterium
CAAAACATCTGGCCTCACAGAATTTGTCTAGATATCTTGGAGGGGCTTTAGCCGCGATATCGCGGCTAAAGCCCCTCCAAGCGGGTAAAGAAAGACTGAATGACAAAATCAAATCCTGTCCATGTCGCCGTGGGCGTCATAAAAAACCAAGCGGGAGAAATCCTAATTGCCAAGCGACATAAAAAAGCCCATCAAGGAGATTTATGGGAATTCCCTGGTGGTAAAGTTGAAGCAGGAGAAAATATTCAGCAAGCATTATCGCGTGAACTTGAGGAAGAGTTGAATATTATTGTTCAACAGGCTAATCCACTAATTAAAATCAATCATCAATATTCCGATTTGTCCGTCTGCCTTGATGTGTGGCTTGTTGATGACTATTCTGGTGAAGTAAAAGCTTGCGAGGGCCAGCCGATTCGTTGGGTCAGTATTGAATCTCTTAAAGACTATGAGTTTCCCGTAGCAAATTTGCCTATTATTTCTGCGGCACGTTTACCCCGATGCTATGCCATTTTAAATGGGAACACGCTGGATAAGTTGCAAAAAGATTTATCTGAAATCTTAAATAACAACATTAAACTGATTCAGCTAAGAGCGAAATCATTATCAGAAAGTAGCCTTAAGACATTTTTGAATTTTGCCTATCCACTGTGCAAGGCTAATCAAGCCGTATTGTTATTAAATTCCGAAAATGCCAATGCCAGCAAGTTGGCTTCCTATGGTTTGCATTTAACAAGTGCGCATTTAAAAAAACAAGTCAGAAAACCGGATGGCTTACGTTGGGTATCTGCATCTTGTCATAATTTGGAAGATTTACAGCTTGCTGAACGACGAGGTCTGGATTTTGCTGTTTTAGGGCCTGTTCTGCCAACAAAGACACATCCAGACGCAACACTTTTAGGTTGGGAAAAATTTACTCAGATTGTCAGCCAGGTAAATATTCCTGTGTATGCTTTAGGCGGCCTAGGATTGGAGGATTTGGAAAAAGCCTATTATTCAGGCGCACAAGGGATAGCAGGTATTCGAGCCTTTATCACATAAATCGGTCTCTATTCAGTATGCCAATATTTAGAGATAACATCCCTTAGTTTTCTCTTAGTTTCTCTTTTTGCAGGATCTCAACGAATTGAAATAGCATAAATACCAGAATTAGGGATGTTATCTCTTGTTCGCTGCATTGTCTTCACTCTGACCCTCCCCAACAGGAGAGGCAACATAGAATTTCCAATCGTAACTATTCAATTTAACCTTGTGACTGTTCAGATTGCGACTGATTTTTGTGAGTACAAGGAAAAAGCGCGCAGTTTATGTGTATAAATGAGCACTTTTGACGCCATAATCGCGAAAATCAGGCGTGAACTGGGCAGTTACTACCAATTATCCTTTCTCTTCCACCACTATAGTCGAAATCCCTTTTTGTTTGAGTTTAGCTCTCACCCGTTCAATAGTAGATAATTTGGCGTAAGGCCCAATTTTTAAACGGTTCCAAACCACATTCCCTACTTTTGCCTTTTCAATTTTTGACTCGATGCCCATAAAAGCCAAGCGCGCTTTAAGCTTGTCCGCCTGGTTGTATTCTCTGAAAGCTCCAACCTGTAGAATGTATTGTGCAGGTTTCGCATTGCCTACTTTTTCTTCTTTAGCTCTGGTTTTGACTTCATAATCAGGAATTTTAACTTCTTTGCCTTCCAGAATTTCATAGAAATCAAACTGTGGTTCTACCAATTCTGGTTCTGCCTCCACCTTTTTTTTCGGTATTTTTTTAACCGGTTTATTTGGCTTGACGGGTAATGGCGTGACCTGAGCGACCTGCATTTTTTCCGGCACCGTATCGCTCAGCGAACTTAAAAAATAACCAAATCCGATAATGAGTAGTCCCGCCAATATCCAACGCCACCAGGCAATATTAGAACCGCTTTGGTTCTGACGTCGCCGTTTATTAGTTCTGGGTTTATAATCTCTAGCCATTACATTGCCTCTGGAGCGCTAATATTTAATAAGTTTAGTCCATTAGCCAGCACCTGTTTGACCGAACAAATCAAATTCAGTCTGGCATTGCGTAAAGCCGTATCTTCAACCAAAAACTGGTGGGCATTATAATAAGCATGGAATTCATTTGCTAATTCCCGCAAATAAAGAATTAGCTGATGTGGCTCGTATTGTAATGCAGCTTTTTCTAGAACTTCGCAATATCTAGATAAGGTCGCAACCAGATTAATCTCATGCTCTTCCGTTAATTTTTCCAGATTTTCCATACCTTGGTGCAGGTCTCGATCCCAGCTCTTTTCGTCCAATTGGCGCAATACACTACATACTCGGGCATGAGCATATTGCACATAATAAACCGGGTTTTCATTGGTTTTTGAGGTCGCTAGTTTCAGATCAAAATCCAGATGTTGCTCGGAACGGCGCATGGCATAGAAAAACCGGGCAGCATCTTTGCCAACTTCATTACGAAGCTGCCTTAAAGTCACGAATTCACCAGAGCGCGTTGACATCTGAATTTTTTCTTCGCCACGATAAAGTACGGCAAATTGCACCAGCAATACTTTCAATTTTTCAGGGTCTGTATCTAGAGCCTGCATTGCTGCTTTTACTCGAGGTATATAACCATGATGGTCTGCACCCCAGACGTTAATAATCTGATCATAGCCACGATCCAGTTTGTTTATGTGGTAAGCGATATCAGAGGCAAAATAGGTGGTTTGGCCATTTTCCCTAATCACAACCCGGTCTTTTTCATCTCCCATCTGGCTGGATGCAAACCAGGTGGCTCCCTCTTTTTCATATAAATATCCGGCATCGCGTAACTGCTGTAAGGTATTTTCAACAGCTCCGTTTGACATTAACTGCCGTTCTGAAAACCATTCTTGGTAGGTTATCCCAAATTCGGCCAGATCTGCTTTAATGTCACTAAGAATATGCTTTAAACCTGTCGTAAAAATATAATCATATTGTGAAGCTCCCAAAAGAGCTTTAGCACGATCGATCAAAGCATCGATATGTTGTTCTTTGTCACCACCTTGTGGCTCATCAGCAGGAATGGCTTCAATGACCAGATCTGCTGGTTTGCGGTAGTCATTTTCTGCCTGTTGATAAATTTCTCCCGCTATATCCCGTATATAATCACCGCGATAACCATTGCTGGGGAAGGAAACAATTTCACCGCATTCTTCCAGATAACGCAACCAGATACTGGTAGCCAAAATATCCATTTGCCGACCTGCATCATTGACATAATATTCCCGATGCACTTCAAAACCTACCGCCTGCAATAAATCTGCAACTGTAGAACCATACACAGCACCACGACCATGACCGACATGCAGAGGGCCGGTTGGGTTTGCAGAAACAAATTCAACCTGGATCTTCTTGCCAGCACCAATCTTGCTTTCACCAAACTTTTTCCCTAAATCATGAATTTGTTTGATGATTTGAAATTGTGAATTAGGATCAATAAAAAAATTGATGAAGCCAGGCCCTGCAATTTCTACTTTCGTGATCGCAGGATCTTCGGGTAAAGCCGCAATAATCTTTTCCGCCAACTGCCTGGGGTTTAAACCAGCTTGTTTAGCCAATACCATAGCCAAATTCGAGGCAAAATCGCCGTATTGTGGATCTCGCGCTCGGTCTATAACAATTTTTGGTGCTAAATTTTGATCAATTATGCCTTGGGTTTTTAACGCGTCTAATGCATTTTCTATTAACGCGCCAAGCTTTTGTTTCATCGGTTATGGAATAATAGCAGTCAGAAAAATAACCCTGCATTATCCATTAAAATAACAGGATTATCCAATTAGATTTAGGTGGTTTGCCCTAATGAGTTTGCGCAAACAATAGTCCTTTTTCAACCCAAATCTCTACCTGAATGCCCTTAGCGTATACAGTAATGGGCTCTTCTCCTGCATCCAGATTGGGAAGGTTATTAAAGATTTTTGGGTTATAAATAGTTTCATATAGGGTTTGAATTTCGCCACTTTCAGTATCCTGTAAACGAAATTGTGCGGCAGTTATTCCTTGTAGAGAGCAATACCTTCCACCCACTAATTTTTCTGAAAATTCGGGTAACCGATCAGAATGGATGGGAACAAAGTCCAGCATTGAAAAATATTGATTAATTTCCTGAAGCTGGTTAGCTTTGATCTCCAGAGGCTTTAGTTTTAGATGGTTGGAAACAACTTCCTCTGCGATAAGCAAAGACATATTGTTTTTATCAGGTTGTATAACTACGCTATAAAGTACAAGTACCGATAAAATTAAGGTTGCCACAATAGACATTGTCATTAACCAGGTGATTTTATTACCCGTTTTATTTTGCTCATCAGCCTGATTTTGTAATCGGTGTAATTGTTTGACCTGTTTGCCAGACAAGGATTTTTGCTGCAAATGATGCTGTAAGGCTTGTTTAATCGATTGCTTCATTGCTGCTGCCCTCTTTGATCATTGCCATCAAAGTCAAAACGCTGCTTTATGGCTATGCGCATACGATGGATTTTTGAAAGTATGGTGCCTTTAGGCATTGCCATTATTTCAGCTACTTCGGCCGTGCTAAAGCCTTCAATCGCCCAAAAATATAAGATTTCTCTTTCTACTGGACTAAGCAGTGCTAACACTTTCTCGATCATATCTTCATTAATGATAATGCTTTCCAGGGTCTGAATATCAAAATCAGCATAATCTTGGTTTTCGTCAAAACTAACAAACTCTCGGCGCTGACTTGCTCTCAAATCATCAATAAAAAGGTTACGGATGATTTTTTGTAGGTAGGCTTTCTTGGCTGTAATATTCTGGGAATTGGCCAAATATTTTTCCAACGCGTTGTGCAGTAAATCATACGCGGAAGTCTGATCTCGAGTCAGGGTGTAACAATAGCGGTACAATTGATTTAACTCGGTTTCACTAAACATAGAAAACTTCAAAACCGCTAATCCAGCCATCGCCTATCAATTGGGTTAACTCGACATTAACATTAAAATCATCCACAGTCTTAAATTGGCTTATCAGTTCTGTAAGTATCACGCCTTCGGCCA
>JAUXDP010000152.1 GCA_030618325.1 Methylococcaceae bacterium
TCATCAACCAATTGCTGGGCATATTTACTGCTGATAAATTGCAAGCGATCTCGGCTTAATTCTGCAACTAAATAGCTGGCTGCCTGCTGTATTTCTAGTGTTGAAAAACCGATTGAATATTGTTCTAAAAATAAGGTTAAAGCCTGATTAATTTCTTTTGCCAATAACAATATGGCTTTATCACTGATTAAACTGCGGTGCATTTGTGTCGCTGATTGCGCCCGTGCCAGCCAATGACTGTAGTGCGATTTCAAATCAGGCATCAGCTCTCGGTTTGCCCAGAAAATAGTGGCTAATGCCCTGCTTGCTGGCGAATAACGCAATAGCTCAGCACTTTGTAAACCGGGAATTAAGCTTTTTAATATCAGTCCGCAATCATGGTCATGTATGCCTTTTTCATACCCTTCTCGGTAACGGGGAGCGGAAAAGTCTCTTATTAACTGCTGTAACGCATGTTCATCATTCAATGCGGACTGCAATTTTGTTATATCAAGATTTTGCTGATTATTTTCTGCCGCCTGTAAAATCAAATAGGCAAGATATTCTGCCCGATAGACATCAGGGGATTCAGATTCTAGCGCCATTTCCCAATAGTCTTTTAAGGCAAGCAGGTCTGGGTGTTCGAGTGGTTCAAAATAATCTGTCCCGGTGATATGTAAGTTAAGCTCTCCATCACGCGGGATAATAGTTAAATCTAGCTCTTGGGTATTGACACTAAATTTATGTCTTGGTCCCAGTTTTATGACATTGCCACCCTCTTCATAAATATCTTCTTTGTCGCGCAACGAACGCAAGGCCTGCTCTTGTATCGCTTTAAAACGCGAGGCAATATCATCCGCTTTGACCGCATTATCCAGCTCCCGCAATTTTTCGATTAATTCACGAACTTTTAAAACCAGTGCATCAGAGGCAAAATAAGTATTCAGTTCATCCGCTTCTGTAAAACGCTGACAACGCCGTTCGATATTGACCAGCATACGCTGAGCAGCATCACTCTGTGATTGTGCCTTGCGCTGTCTGGCATCTAGCAATTGCTGTTTATGCTTTTCAAAGGATTCGTAAATTTCCTCACGCTTAGTCATTATGTCGTTTAAAAACTGATCATAATCACTAAACTGGCTTTCCAATTCTTCCAGCTGTACCAATAATCGTGACAATTGTTCATCACAGCGTTCTGGCGTATTTGCCATTTCCAGCGCATTGGCAATGCTCTGAGAAAATAGTTTAAATTGCGCACCAAATTGAGCAATGGCTTCTTCCGACCCCATATCCTTCTGTTTATGTCGCGCATTGGCTTTACTTTGATTTAACTGCGAATAGACTTCTGAAATCGCATCAACAATCCGTGTGCGAACCGTTGCATCACTGATTTTTAGGGTAGTCATCAATTCAGCCAGTAAATCAAGCCCTTTAGCTGTGGCTTCAATCTGTTCAATCACAGGTGTTAATTCTGCATTGGTTTGTGCTTTTTCGGCCTGCTGATTAAAGTCTGCAATCTTTTTCTGATAAGGCTGTAGCGCATCATCACCTGCCAGAAAAGCACCCGTTTGTTCACTGAGCTTTTCACTGGCTTCTTGCAATGCTAAATCCAGCTCGTTTATGCGCGATAAATCAATATAGCGATAATCTTTAATAGTGGCTAAATGCCCACGCTGATGGCGCAGTTTATCCAATGCAGTAACATAATTTTCTGCTGTTTCCCAGCTATCTGGCTGGATGGAATGCAATAGTTCAGCCTGATTCTGTTCGGCTTCCTGCATGGTTTTAGCCGATTGCTGACGAATGCTTTCGACCTTTTCAAATTCATCAATTACCAGTTCAGCGGTACTGGCTATGTCTTTTAAAGAAGCGTCAATCGTCAGTGCTTCTGCATCTTCCAGCCAATAATGTGCATCCAGCATTTTTGCTGCCTGCTGGCTAAGGTCTTCATATAATCGTGAGGAAACGGTTTGTTCATCAATTAATCGGCCAATACTGTATAAATCAGCAATACCTCGTACCAAAGCAGCATTGCCAATGCGGCCAAAGAAAGATTGATTAGTCGGGGCTTTGCTGGCAAATTCCTGGCTTTGGTAGGGCGTGTGCCAGATTTGCATGGGGTGAATGCGAGTAGGCTCTGTTTCAGCCGAGAAAATAACAATCGTGCCTTCATCAGATAAGGCATGGCCATGTCCATAAATAGGGTTTTGCAGGGATTGTTCAATCACATTGTAGGCAAATAGGCCGACTATGCCCTGCTCCGGCTCGTAGAACACGTAAAGAATATCTTCGCCATTGGGGGAGTTAATGCGACGTCTGAATTTTAAACCTTCCGTTTCGGTATCGTAAGTTTTGTTCTCGCCTGTCTGTAAATAATAGCCACCTGGGAAAATAATCCCCTGGTCTTCGGGCAATTGAACGCAAGATTCACCCATCGCATCTAACCGCAATACGGTTTGACTGACACTGTTAAAAATCAGATAACGCCACTGCTTTTCACGATAGGGCAAAATTTTAAGCAAAATTAGATTGCCTACTTTTGCATAGGCAATTTTGGCATCATCCAGCGATTGGGTCTGGTCTTCTACCTCTTCTCGGTATATGCCCAGGCCATCATCGGTATTGTCCTCTACCTTAATGGTTAAATCGCCATTAATGGTTTCAACAAATACTGTATCCAAAATATTGACATGAGGATGGCGACCATTTACTGCATCATCACGCGTGGTTTCCTGCCAATCAAAATCAAAAGCAGGTGGCAATTGAATATCACGTTCTCCACGGTTATCAATATACTCAATCTTCTGACCGTCCGCTGAGATTGACCAGCGAAAAACTCGAATATCTTCTAGGCGTTCGCCTATTTGGAAGCCTGCGAGCAGTTTGCCGTTTTTAGCCGTCAGTTCTACTAATTGGGTTTGCTTGTAATAACGATATAACTCAGCAAAATCATTTTGAAAAGAGCTGTTGGTCAGAAAGCTATTGTCGAATGGCTGTTGCTCCATCTCGTAATCTGTTTCATTGTTCTTTTTTAATCGGAACAGGGAAAATACATCCTCGATACGGATTCCTTTTTTTAGCCCGATAAAAACGTTGTAGCCGAATAATAGCAAATCGCCTACTTGTACAATATCGCGAGCGACACAATTATTTTCTGTGCGCACTCTAACTCTTGCGGCTACTGCCATTTCTGAGCTGCCAAATTCGGTTAGACGAGCCTTGTTTAAAGTTTGGGTTTGCTCTTTTAGCTTTTTTCCTTGCTCTAGCAGGCGTTTTCGTATAACTTCGTATGCGCCGCCTTCGGCTACGGCTTGGTCTACTATGTTGTTTGATTGCTGTTCAGACATTGCGCTTACCTAATGATTTATCGTTCCCATGCTCCTGCGTGGGAATTCAGAGCGTTCCAGTATGAATTCCCACGGAAACCGTGGGAACTATAATCTAGTCTTGTTTTTTGATCTTTATTTTTGGCAACTCATTCTTGCTTAAAACTTTGAATGTATTTAATTGAAATTGTAATGAGTAACCAATACCAGCATTTTGAAATACAATAAATATCTTATCTTTGTCTACAAGTGACTTGGAAATAATTTTATCGAATTTCTCAATAATAATTTGATAGTTACTGCCATCTGGATTCGCAACCGCTAACGATCGTTTATCTTCAAAATTTAAAATATGGTCATCATTGCTATCCTTAGTCACTATTTGAAAAAACAATGCGACAGTTTTCGGGTGTGCAGACATCGGTGGGTCAAACGCTCTGTCCCTAAATGCTTCAATATCAATAATAATACGGTCAACATCATCAAATAACCAAAAGGATTTATTTGTCACTGAATCAATGAACAGTATATTTTTAGCAGTACTTCTCCATTGATTATAATTGCGCCAACCACTCTTTGACACCATACCCATAGTGCTTTCTTTGGCTTCTTTATTCTCAGAAACCAAAGGTAAAATGACCATATTTCTAACGCTGTCAACAGGCGTTCCTAGCACCCATTTTTCTTTACCTTCTGGATCCTCAGCGACACTAACAATGACTTCTTGTTTAGGCGCTTCCCAAGTCAGTTTTCTATAGGCTTCAGTAAGCATAAGAAAAGCCAGAGATATTGCTACTACAAAAATAAGCAAGCCATCTAATCGCCAAACCCATTTGAAAAACTTATTTCGTTCCATATTATTTCTCTTTTAGTTTTATGGTTTTTTATACACCTTCATACCAATCCAATGGTTTAGGCAAAGACATAGCTGAATATTCAAAATGAATAACCCTTCGGTGCTTCGGTTTAGTTGCTTTTCTGGAAGAATGAAATAATAACGGATTCATTATCAACACATCACCAGAATTAGCGGTACATTCTTTAACTTCTGACTTTTCAACAACCTTTAAAATATTTTTAGAATTAACTCTTCCATCCCTATGCGTTTCAGGAATGATTCTTAAAACGCCTGTTTCGGTATTCGCTGGGTCAAGGTGGACTCTAAGCGTAACAATATTAGATAAATACTCCTCTGGCGGCTCAACATGCATTACACCTTGCTTCTCACGCCAGAAACTAAAACCTGGCATATCTACTTTAACTTTCACTGCAATAGAAGTATCTTGGTGCCAGGCAACATTCCAATTTGCATTAGGCAACTTATCAAAAAATACCGCACGTATTGGTTTTGCCTTATTCCCCAGCATTTCCTTAGCAATAGATGATAACGGTGTAGACAGTGCTAGCTCACGGATACAGGGAAGTTTATTCATTAAGTCCCTGATGCCGTAATGATTCACCTCTTTTTCAAAGAGATTCAGTGCTTTTTTTAATACATTAATCTCATCTGCACTGATAGCATTTTTAACCATGAAATATCCCTTTATTTCATACTCCAGTTTCATCTTTATTTTTTAGAATCTAGCCTGTTCATCACCTTATCTAAAAGCTCAGTTACTACTTTGCTTTTAGTTGAAAAACCATCAATCGCTTTACCTAAAGACAATGATTTAGAAAAGGTATCAAAGAAGTGCTGTTCACCACCAACAATATCAATTTTGGCTTCTTTCAATGCGGTTGCCAATACATCGGCGTTTTCACGAGCAATCTCTTTGCCTGCTTCAATTGAGGCAATAGCTTCTTTAAAAGCCGTTTCCAGACTCATGCGGAATTCTTCATGTTCACGCGCCTTGTCACTCATATTTCCCATCGCTGAGAACTTATCAACCAGACCATCCGCTTCTGCTTTGAATTGCTCGCGTGTCACTTCGGCTCCTACCATGCCTATATCTTTTTTGGCGGCGGCTTCTGCTTCACCTTTTGCACTAATCACTCTGGCTTCTGCCAGTCCTTCTTTTTCCAAAGAATCTGCTTTAGCTTCCTGAACTTTTGCTTCTGCTAAACCAGAAGCAGCTTGTTCTGCCTGTACCCCTTCCGCCAGTTTTTTCTTAGCATCTGCTTCACGAGCAGACGCATCTAAATCAGCTTGAGCTAAGGTGGTGATTTCTGTGGCTTTATGATGGGCAGCCAATTCTTCTGCTTCTGCAGCTTTTACATGTTTAATTTTTTCTTCCTCAGCCTCTGCTTCGGCGCCTAAAACCTGAATCTGTTTGAGACGATCTGCTTCTGAAACTTCTCTCACTTCATTAATTTTTTCTTCTTCAATAGCAACGGCCTTATCTACAATTACTCGTTCTTGAATGACTCGGGCAATTTCTTTTTTCTCAATTTCTATGGCTTTATCAGCTTCAATTGTTTGTAGGTCTACTTCTCGTTTACGCGCCACAATTTCCAAATCTCGCGCTCTGGTGACTTTTTCCACTTCGATAGCAACAGCACGTTGACGATTTTGTTCGGCGACTTCCACTTCTCGTTTCTGGTTTTCCATTTGCACTGCCAAGTCTTGATCCACCATGATAGTGGTTGAATCAGATTTTTTTCGTTCTTCTTCCTGAACTTTTTTAGTTTCAGCTTCTTCACGGGCACGAATAGTTAGCACCTCACGTTCTTGCTTAGCTTCTGCATCCGCTTGTTGACGCTGTAGTTCCAGCATAGCTTCAACCGTTTCTACATCTTTTTTCTTAATCGCCAATTCTTCATCACGCTCCAATATATTGGTACGCACATTCTGAATAGCCGTCATTTCGGTGATCTTTTTAATACCTTCTGCATCTAATATATTATTAGGGTCTAACGAGGCTTTAGGTGTTTGTTCCAAATAATCAATTGCCACATCCTCCAATACATAGCCGTTTAAATCATCCCCAATCACTTCAATAATCTTTTCCCTAAAGTCGATTCTATTTTCAAATAACTGTACAAATTCAAACTTTTTACCCACGGTTTTTAAAGCTTCTGAGAATTTAGCTGAAAATAGCTGATACACTGACTCTCGGTCTGATGCTCGATCCACACCGATTGATTTTGCTACTCTTAATACATCTTCGGTAGTTTCATTTACCCGTAGATAGAAGGCAACGGTAATATCGGCACGCATATTATCCGCACAAATTAAACCGTCATTTCCTCGTCGGTCCACCTCTAAGGTAATCAACGAAATTTTCATGAATTCTTTTTTATAGATAATCGGATAAACCAGCGCACCTGTAAAATGCACTTTGGGTTTAGAACTCATATCATTAACAATCAAAGCGGTGCCTTGGTCCACCTTGATATAGAATGCCTTGAATAGAATGGCAATGCCCATGATAACGATAAAAAAGATGATTATGCCTGTAATAATAGGCATTAATACGGATAAATCAGCCATGATTTGTGCTCCACTTTGTTTTAAAAATTTGATAGTTCCCACTCTCTTTGAGGGAGTTCATATATGGGCGATCTCGCGTCCTGTGACGCAGAGCGTCACCAATTGCATCCCCACGCAGAGCATGGGAACGATAAATTAGTGCTTAAGAGTTGAATTCCTGCTCAGAAATCACTCGATAGATATTTTTATTTTCCAGATATTCCAGTAAGACTACTTTGTCACCTTTTGCAAAGGTTTGATCTTTCTCTGATCTTACTTTTAAGATTAACCCAGCACCGCCATCATCCAAAAAAGCTTCACCAAAAGAATCCGTCACTTTAGATGTTCGCACCACTGCACTTTGCCCTAACACCCGTTTAATCGTTTGCTGCTCAACTTTTTGAAACAAAGGGCGAAGCAGTATGACAATCATTGCAGTTAAGAACACTCCAAACCAAAAGGCAGCGAACAGCACCAGCAATGCAAATGAATAATGGAGCATCCCCGCAGGAATCAGAGGCGATAAATAATGCATGATGTAATAGCTTGCCAGCCAGCCAAATAAGGATAAAAATGAAATAATAATGGTGACGGGAACACCACTTAAACCAAATTTAAGCATCACAGCTGCAAGTGCATTTACTGAAGTTGCTTCATTACCCAGATCAATGTCAGCATCTAAACCATCAATATCCAGCACATCAATATCAACAACGCCAAGCACTGCAAGTAGCCAATACAGAACGCAAATTGCCAATACAAAAGTAAATATAGCTGTTGGAAATGATG
>JAUXDP010000084.1 GCA_030618325.1 Methylococcaceae bacterium
CATCATTCATGGTATCCATCGCGACTTGAGGAATATCTTCATCATTTAATAGTTTATTATTTTCCATCGTCATCCTGTTTTTAATTGTTAAAACCTAACTGCTGGTTATACAATGCAGCTATTAAATTTGCCTGATAAACCATACCAATAAGGCGGTGCTCTGAGTTCACTATCGGTATTTGTCTATGTCCATGAATGGACATTAATGACACAAGATCTGCGATATGAGTGGTATCAGGCAAAGTAACTACGGAACTCGTCATAATAAGACCAACAGCTTCTGGTTTAGATGCGGTTACATCGGCTGTTCGCCGAATAAAAGCACGAAACTTATCCAGAATACTTTCGTAGGCATTCAAGTCTACGAACTTAAAAAAATCATTCCAAGTAATAATACCGATGACCCGCCTGGCTCTGTCGATTACGGGTATGGCCTTAAGCTTATTAGTGTTCATAATCTCCCAGGCTTGCTCTACTTCCGTACCGAATTCAACAGTTATTACATCTTTAATCATGATATCAGCACATAAAATCTCACCCTTGATTCTCTTAAATGCATTTTTTTCCACTTGGGTTAATACTTGACTCAATTCAGCATGAGTCATATCTATAAAAACATCACTATCTTTGAGAGCTAAATCAAGATCCTGTTCTGAAAAACCTATTTGATGACTTGGTTCTGATAGCGTACTTCCCTGATGTTTCTCTTTCTTAACAGGAAGAGGGCTAGGATAGTCTCTAGCCATCACCCACCGGTTGATAATAATTGCCAGCAACAACATGCTAAAAACATTTATAGCAACTGGAACAAGTACAAAAGAATAACCTAGCGATATAATTGATGATCCTGCCATTATCGGCGTTAAACTGGTTGCTGCTGCAGGTGGGTGTAAACAACGCATCAATAACATCATTAGGACTGAACCACCTACTGCTGTGGCCGCTGCGGTGGAAGTTTCCGGAATATTCAAGGCGCAAGCCACACCGACAACTGCCGAGACCAGCTGCCCTCCAACAAACGACCAAGGTTGAGCCAAAGGACTACCCGGAATAAAAAAAAGAATAATGGCAGATGCTCCCATAGAAGCAACGATCATAGGATAACCAGGCCAGGGTGAGACAATCTTCGTGATTAAAGCGATAAAAAAAATGGAACAAAAACAGGCAATAAGAGAAAGTAATTTAGCTTTAATACTGAAATTGACAGGATCAATTGTAAAGTATTTTAGAAAATGGAAAAAATTCATTACTTGTAACAGGGTAAATTAGTTGAACATAATCTACCAGCCTTTCTGGAATATGGAAACAGGAGTGATTGGGACACAGAGGTAAGGAGTTAGATAGTTGCCATTTTATCATCTGGGAATTAGTAGGTGATGCACTTGTTACCTGCACGGCTCCTAGTTTCCTAACAAGAATATCCGAAGCCCCCTGACCTGCCCACAATCTGGTAGTGAGTTGAATATCTTTGCTAGAAATGCCCACATCACTTGGTAACTCATGCAGAAATTTTTTAGGTGCTGTTCAAAAAAACGAGTAAACCGGCAGAGTTAAGCTATTGTTTTTCGTTTCAGGACCCTTACCTCTACTAAAATTCTTTGATCTTATGAAAGGCAAAATAAGGATTCTTGGCTCAAAAGGTCCTTTCAATTACCAGAAACTGGCCTTATCTAACGGCAACCCTTGCCTGAAAAAAAAGAGTGGGCTGTATAAAAAAAATCAAGTTGATTTATTGTATTTTTCATTATTTCAAAAAATATTTTCGATGCCCTTGTAACTGATCGGTTAAAAAACAGGCGCTCCATGGAATATTTTGTGAATACATTTAGCAATAATCTCAATGTTAATTTTTTTACAGATATTTGTACCGCTAAGGTTCTAACCCTATAAACCGTAATATTCAACTCTCAATGAGCTTGAGGTGTACATGAGAGGAGTGGTAAAAATTTGCCCAAAATATGTATAAGTAAATATTCATAGTATTGCCGTCTTGTCAATAAATATCTCAATACTAACGTAAACTTTTTGTACAGTGACATTATTAAGTATTGCTTAACACGCAGTATTTACGTAAGTTTGTACCTACATATTAGTCAGCTAATGATTACGTGTCACATGCTTTAGATGGGAAAGAATCATTCCATAATCTAGAGTTATTTTTCGTTGGGTATTCGTTTTGCAACCGGGAAAATACCTGACAATCAACCATAACAAGAGGGATTTGATCATGAAACATACATTAATTATTACTATTTTTTTCTTTTTTTACAGCTATCACGAGTTTCTCAGCACATTCTGAACAAATAGGTCAACCGACATACTTAATTTTTGTGGGTCAAAGTAATTCGGCCGCTGATACGGAAGACTGTGGTTTTTTCTATTGGCGACCATGTAGAACAATTCAACATGCTGTTTATCGCGTAAGAACAGGAGGAATAATCGCAGTTTTTCCTGGGACCTTTCAGGAAAATATTCTCGTCGATAAACCGGATATTACTATTGCTTCCTTTGGTGGTAAAGACCAGACCATTATTGATGGTAGTGGAGCAACCGATAACACTGTTTCCGAAGCAATGCGTATTATTGTGGATGGCGTAACCATCGGCTGGAGAAATTCTTCCAGATATGGATTTACATTCAGGAACAGTGTTGCAAGCGGATTGTTCAATGTAGGAAGTAATGTGATTATTACTGGGAATACTGCAGAAAATAATGGGGCAAGAGGTTTTCAGTTTGGACTTAGTACTGTTGCTGATTCAATAGATAACAGTAACAAGGATATTCCTGATGACCCACTTAATGGCGCTACAACCACAACAGATGGAGCCTTACAAACCCAAAGTAATGTAACCATAAGTGATAATACCTCAACAAATAATTCATTTGGGGGTTTTTATTTTTCAGCTTTTGACGATAGCAATATTGAGAATAATACTGCTAACTCCAATCAAGGAGTCGGGGGATTAGGGCAAGGATCAGGCTTTTGGATAGACTCTGGAAGTAACAGGGACCGACTTGAAGGTAATTTCGCTTCTAACAACGCAGGAAATGGTGTTTTTTATCGGCGTGGTTTTGGGGCAGAACCTGCAGGACTAGTGACTGACCAAACAGCAACTAGAAATACTACAAGATCGAACATTCGGCACGGCATATTTTTAATGGGTGATAATATCGTGGCTCAAGATAATGTTTCTGAGTTTAATCAAGGTGATGGATTCCGTATTCTTGGTTTCGATAGGATCAGGGATGTGAGCTATAACACTTCCATTGGAAATTCAGGTGCAGGACTTGGTATTGACGGGCGGTTTTCTAATGCTGATTCAATAGCATTACCACTTAATTTTGATGCGAATGGTGTTCCTGTAGAGTTCGGTGGTATCCACCACAACATCTTTGTTGACAATCAATCGCATGGTTTTAATGATCCCGATAATGCTTTTACCCGATGCGGTCTTGCTAACACTTTGGACAATGGCACAACCATTGAAGTCAGCCATAACTTTTGGGGTGATGATCAGAATATCTGTGATTTTGCAGGGAACACAATTGTACAGTTTAATGCCTTGGAAAACCAAAGTGAAGCAGGAGTTAGAAGCTCATCCCCTTCCTTAACCCGAAGAATATCACAAATAAGTTCAGCAGCAAGAGATGGTGGCTTGTGGTCCAAAATTGGACAGTGATAGGAACAAAGTAAATACCAGTAAGGGTGTGCACATTTTGTTAGTTTCACTTTGTGATGCACACCCAGCAATTATCTGAATGTATAAATTGTTAAGGAGGATAACCATGAAAAGAATAATAAAATTTTTAGGGGATACATTATTAGTTACAGTACTGAGTATCTTAATGTACAACACAGCATTTGCTGATTCTATTTCCGATTTGAATAAATCTCTTGAAACAAGTACTCTGCAATTGCCGAGCAACTTATTATCCAGTGCGACATTTTCTAAAACTGGGCTTTATTTAAATCAATCTTTTGGTCGATTTGGTCCAGATTTGCCAAGCAATAGTGGCCACACAGTTTTTGAAGAATGTGGCGATAGTTTTGATGGCAATGATTATGAAGGGCAACAACCTGCGACAGCTAAATTAATGTCAGTCCAAATTGGAACCCATACCTGGGTCTATTTCACTTTAAAAAATGCTCGACCCAATACATTGTTTACCGTTTGGCTGCGTGTTAAAGGCACAGATCTAGAGGGAAACAGCTTTGGTGGCAGTCCATTAACAAATGGCGGGGCAACGCCATTAGCGGCAGGAACAGCACTAGATGAACTGGAAAACCTATCACCTTGGAATAGCCCTGGTAGTTCAGAACTTGTCAATGGTTTCACAACCAATAGTATGGGTTATGGCAATCTAACCATCAATTTGGATTTTCCATTGCGTGGTGGGCGTTATCCATTTAATAAAATCTCCAACGATGCGTTAGAAAATATTCGGCTTTTGCAGAACCCTTCAGCAAAAGCAATCCCTATTGCAATAGTAAATCCAAATGATGCAAATATTGATGCACCTTTTGGTGTTCGTATTGTTTCACATTGTCAGGATGGGATGGGACATGGCTTGTCACCGGCAAATCGCGAAACCTGGTTTGACTGGCCACAGTAACAAAATTAACTATTGCGGATGGGCCTAGAGTAATCTAGGCCCTGTTCTTATGCTTTTTAAATATCAAGTCATTATAATTAATGAATCAGATACAGAAATTCAATGGCATTTTTTAGATAGCAGACCTTTTTTATTTTTCACATTGAACAAACCAAATAATGCACTACCAAACAACCACACTGCCCCGAATTGGGACTGGAGAAGCTGTTGCAATATTGAGAGAATAGCCTTCCCGTGGACCAAAAATGCTAGCACCCAAAAGCAAGAGGTCTTTCGAAAGCATAGATTCAAACTGTTAAAATAAAACCAGCCATAAATATTATGAAGAAAGACCTGAACATCCCGCATACCCTTTCACCGTATTGTCTTTCGTACTCAGAATCCGCATTCACCACTATCTTATTTCACCGAGAGTGCATCAATAGGCATTTTTATTGCCTGTCACGATCCCGATATCCATTTCCCTATTAGATTTATATCTATTTTGTCCATAAAATTCTTCTCATAAGCAGGGAAAGTGCATTAAAATCTCCTATCCATAAAGCGGCGCGTTTATTGCTTTCGCAAAAAATGCGCCACTTTTGTCTACCGCTGATGCAGGCGCGACAAGCCAGGTAGCACAGACTGAGAACAGGGGTAACAACAAATGACATTCGTACCAACTTTGCCACAAACCTTTTCTAGCTTGGATGACCCCGACTTAAAGAAATTTCTCATAAATATTTGCGAGAAAAAAAAGATACGTTCCTTCGCCAATAAGTCAAAAGCGGCTTCTAAAGCACACTATTTTCTACAAACGTTCCAAGATCGCCACTACTTAGAATTAGTTATCTTAATACTCTTGGGGCGTAAGGAGGGTAAGTTATTGTTCAAGTTACCAGACAGGGAGTTGGTAGTCGATTCGATGTTTGAGGCCGCGGAATTCATTTCCGTCTTCAAGGACGTTTATAGGCAGACGCCAGTGGATCAAAAACATTCTCTAAAGGGACATTTCAATTCCGGCTTCGATGGCCTTATGGGGATGATTCCGCTTGCTCACGAAATGAACGTGGCATACATATTATGCAATAGTGGTTTCGAGGTGGAATTTGCAGAGTACAGCGGGACAGCTAACTATGACTTTTCAGCGCGCAAAGGGGATGTAACTGTCCAGATAGACTGTAAAGCCTGCAGTGGTGACAACGGAAAATTATTTAAGATAGCTGCGTCAGGCGCCATTTTTGATAGTTTAAAAAAGACAAATAGAGTTATTTTTGACGGAAAGATACTGTGCTTGTCGATTGTTGATCGCGATAACATTCCTCGCGATGTTCCTTTGGCAGTAAAAAAAGCAATAGACGATTTGCAATGTGGAAGTAGCGTCGCTTATGTCGATGGTGTGTCCGCCGAGTTGCTCCCCTTTGACACTCTCCTCGCCAACCATATACAGGATGTTAATTCGGGAGATGATGTTGACCAGCAAATTATATCGGTGATCACAGATTCAATAAAAGTATCGAAAAGTGGCTGGAACCCATTCATTGAATGGGTCTATATCATGCCACCACACTTGCTCGACACAATGAGATTTGCGTGTCTTCTCTGCTCCTCGGAGACGGTTGACTGGCGCAAGAATATAATAAAAGTAGTGAAGAAATCCCTTCTAGGGCAGTTGAAGAATTGCCCTTGCCCTGTGATTTTCCTTCGCTTCAGCGATTTATCGGACCGAGAAGTTTCTGCGGCATGGTTCACGGAAACAAAAGTAAATGCAAGTACCGCTTTGATAAATCCGCTCGATACTCTATTTAATGAGATTGTAGCTGATTCCATTGGTAGTAGGCTTTGTGCCATGTTCTTCCAACATCGCCCACGGTTTCACGAAACAACTACTCTAGGTTCAACGGGTAAAACGCAGACAATTGGAAAATATCCCATTCGGTCGTTTTACAACCGCTCGCACCCCCACTCTGATGCACTACAAGCAAAAATTCTATGGCATAACCAACCTGGCCGACATTGAACCAGATAGTTTCATATGAAGATAACGTAGAAACGCAGCATAGGTTCAGGTCTTTCTGAAACACATTACAGTAAGGAATAAAATTTATTACTCAAGAAGGGTATTGCACAGAAAGACCTAATCCTTTTCTTTACTAGGGTATCAAACTTTAGCGTTGTACGTGCCGTGTTGCCGGATCTTTATGGCTTTTGAATACTAAATGGGTTGCGGATAGTCATTGAATCAATCAATAACCCATCCTGCATATCCTCACTCAGTAATTGAGAACATCCCATTTTTAAAGCAGCTTCCACAATCAGACTGTCCCAGAAAGAGAAAACCTTGCTTTGATGACGTTTTATTGCACGTAAGATAATTAGCCTGTCTACCTGAGCCAATGGAAATTCCGCAAAATCATTGACGATTTCCTCAGCCTGTTCGGGAGTGAGCAATGATTTTCCTACTTTGGTGACGACAACAAAAATTCCTGCAAAACCTGTGCACTCAACGCCAGATTGCATCAGAACCAAATTCAGAAATTAGTTGTCTTGCTATCACACTTTTCAGGTTCACTTTTGTCAAAGGCATAAACAAGGACATTGGTATCGAAAAAAACTTTATCGCTCATGGAGCCTGTCTCGCATCCATTTTCTACCGTCACTTTCAAATTGAGAGTGTTCGGCTTGTTCAAGAAGACGCTCGGTTACTTGCTGGTAACGCTGATTGCTAGCAATATAGTTTTTTAAAAAATCACGGATAACAGCATTTACAGATGTGCCCTGTTGCAACACCAAAATACGGGCTTGCTTGAGAACTTCCTGATCAACAGACAAGGTAACATTGGTCATTTTAAAATACGCTATATTAATTGCACGACATAAGCGTAACACATAAGCCGTGTCAGATTGTGTCCTTGCAAAATTACCGATAGTAGAAAATGGCATGCAAAAATAAATCAGAACCTGACATTACAGAAAATCAGACCCGTAACTTAGTATTCCTCGACTGCTATCAACAATTAAACTAGCGAATTATTAGCTAAATTGATATTTATCATTGGAGAGAATCATCTTTTAAGATATTATTTACAGATCTTCCATAAAATCTAAAATCAGGAGATCACAATGGCATCCCATCGTGTCAGTTTTACTTATCTTTCTCAGGAAGATCTGTTAGAAGCAGGTTGTTTCGATTTGCGTATGGCAATCGAAGTAGCAGAAAAAACCATGCTGGCTTATGAAGATCATCGTATTTTGTTTCCCGAAAAAATTGTACAAATTTTTGATCAGGCGACTCAAAATCGCATTAACTGCCTTCCAGCAACTTTATTAGATGAACAAATTTGTGGTGCCAAATGGGTTTCTGTTTTTCCGCGTAATCCTAAGCTTCATGGTGTGCAGAATTTATCTGCTATTTTTGTTCTGTCAGAAATAGAAAAAGGTTTTCCTGTTGCAGTGATGGAAGGCACATTAGCATCAAATATGCGTGTTGCTGCGGTGGGTGCTATTGCCGCCAAACATTTGGCTCGTAAGGATAGCCAAAGTATCGGTTTTATTGGTGCTGGCGAACAAGCCAAAATGCATTTACTAGGGATGAAAGTGGTTCGTCCCAGCTTGAAGGAATGTCGTGTTTCTGCAAAAACGGCAGAGGAAGAAAAGCAATTTATAGATGAATTATCTCCACTACTGCCAGATATGACTTTTATTAGTACTAACACGGTTGCTCGTGATGCTATGGAAGGTGCTGATATTCTAGTGACAGCAACCAGTGCTCAAGCCCCCCTGCTGAAAGCAGAATGGATGAAGCCGGGGGCTTTTTATAGTCACATTGGTGGTTGGGAAGATGAATATAAAGTAGCCCAACAATGTGACAAGATAGTTTGTGATGATTGGGAGACAGTGACTCATCGGACTCAAACGCTGAGTAAAATGTATGCCGAGGGACTACTTTCACATAGCGATATTCATGCTGATCTGCATGAACTTGTTTCCGGACATAAACCAGGAAGGGAGTCGGAAGATGAACGTACTTATTTTAACGCTGTGGGTTTAGCTTATGTTGATGTAGCCATTGCACTGGCAATGTTTAAACGAGCTGAATCTGCGCATATTGGACAGCCACTTAATTTACAGGAAACTATGGTTTTTGAGCACGAGGATATTATCAGCCGGATCAGGTTATAACTCATGTTTAAACAACTTACGAACAACCAGATTGAAACCGTCGAGGTTATTTTGAATGGGCAGAAGGTTCAAGTTCCGCAAGGTACTACGGTTGCTGCGATGGCCTTAACTCAAGGCTTACGTTTTACCCGTACAACGCCTGTATCAAATAGTAAACGTGCGCCGTTCTGCATGATGGGCGTTTGCTACGACTGTTTAATGAGTATTGATGGCAAAGCAAATCAACGTGCCTGTGCCACCTATGTACAAAATGGCATGAAGATTGAAACACAACAAGGCGTTGGTTCGGCTTTAGGAGATGGCTCTGGTGAATAATCATTATCAATTGCTTATCATTGGCGGCGGACCTGCTGGCCTTGCTGCGGCCACTGTAGCTACAAGTCATGGCATTTCCTGTGCCTTGCTGGATGAACAACCAGCACCAGGAGGACAGATATATCGATCGATTGAATCAGCACCAGAACAACGCGCAAAAAAATTAGGCTCAGAATATCAACATGGGCAAGATTTAGTTGCAGAATTTCGTAAATGTGATGCCGATTATTTTCCCAGAACCCAGGTATGGTCACTGAATGCTCAGTTAGAGGTCGGTATCTTACATGATGATAAGAGCAAAATTATCAGTGCCGATCAAATTCTGGTTGCCAGCGGTGCAATGGAAAGACCGGTACCCTTTCCAGGCTGGACGCTCCCCGGTGTAATGCAGGCGGGAGCCGGACAAATCTTGTTTAAATCTGCTGGTGTGATACCGAGTGACGGCGTGGTACTGGCAGGATCCGGGCCGTTATTATTGTTACTAGCCTGGCAATACATAAATTGTGGTGTCGATATTAAAGCCATATTAGATGTTACTCCATTTAGTAATTATTTATTGTCTTTGCCTAAATTACCTAGAGCCTTATTGGCGCACCATTATTTAACTAAAGGACTCGTTTACCAAAAGGACTTGACACTCGCTGGAGTTAGTACAAAATTTGGTGTCAGTAATATAAAGGCAGAGGGCGATGACTTATTACAATCAGTTCGCTATCGTCACTTTGGTCGTGAACACACGATTGAAACCGATTTATTATTAACCCACTTTGGTGTAATTCCTCATATCTGGTTAACCCAGGCTGCCGGCTGCGAGCATCAGTGGGATAGTAGCCAACAATGCTGGCGTCCACAACATGATCAGTGGGGAAATACCAGTATAGAAGGTATTATAGTGGCGGGGGATGGAGCTGGCATTAACGGCGCTCGGTCAGCTGAACATGCCGGTCGTCTGGCTGGCTTACAAGCGCTTTTTGCGCTGGGTATTCTAACTCCGGCAGAACGAGATAAGCAATCGGTTAATGTTCGCAAGTGGATGCAAGATGAGCGACATATTCGGCCATTTCTTGAGTCTTATTTTGCTATTCCCCAAACTATACTCGCAACTGACGATAACGATACCATTGTTTGTCGATGTGAAGAAATAACGGCTGGTCAGATTAGAGAGGCAGTCAAAAATGGCCATCATAGCAGTAATGATGTCAAATTCATGACTCGCTGTGGTATGGGGCCGTGTCAAGGCAGACAATGCGCCAATGCGGTTGCTCACATCGTTGCTGATGCAGGTGGACAAGCCGTATCACTTACGAGTCATTATAGAGGGCGTCCTCCCGTTACGCCTCTGACTTTAGAGCAGTTGGCCACATTGTCTAAGGAGGATGCATAATGAATACTGATGTACTCATTGTCGGTGCTGGTTTGATTGGTTCATCTACCGCTTTACATTTAGCCATGCGAGGTATCCGCTGTACCGTTGTCGACAAAGCCAGTCCAGGGCGACATGCATCTGGTGTGAATGCCGGTGGTTTACGTCAATTAAATCGTGATCCAGCTGAAATCCCCTTAACGGTGGAAGCAGCTAAAATGTGGCACAATATTGAAGCATTGGTGGATTCAGATTGCGATGCTCGTTTCCCCGGGCAGTTGCGTGTTGCAGAAAATCAGTCGGATATGGATAGCCTGGAACAACGGGCATCTTTGGTTCGATCGCTAGGTTATCAGCATGAAGAAATTCTTACCAAGAAGCAATTGTATCAACTGGTTCCCGCATTATCTCCACATTGTGTGGGTGGATTAGTTTGTCGAGAGGATGGTTATGGTCGTCCTTATCATGCCTTGACAGCTTTTCGCCGAAAAGCAGAATCACTTGGCGTTGTTTACCACTCATCAACTGAAGTCACTAATATTGAACAGCAAGGCAAAGGTTGGCATGTAGAAACATCAAATGGCGTTTTTGATAGCGATATTCTGGTCAATTGTGCAGGCGCATGGTTTTTTGCCTTCAAGGAATTTGGCAAGGTCAAAGGTAAGCGTGGTTATATAGAAGCCGTTCAGCGTGGTAAAGATCCTTCTATGTTCG
>JAUXDP010000025.1 GCA_030618325.1 Methylococcaceae bacterium
GGATTCAGTCTTTCAATGTCGCTTTCGATAATTGCGGTCTGATAGCCATGCTCTCTGACTGATGCGGCTAAATACAGAAGTCCTAAAGAAGGAGATTGATTGGTAATATGCCGAACAAAATCATAACCCGAAGCAATCCGTTCATAAGGCGGGTTGACGAATATGATTTTGCTACCTGTGGAACATTTTTTTTCCATAATCCATCTTATCAATATATTTACTTGGTAGTTATACTTATTTTGAAGGTATTATGGGATTGAGTCACGAAAAAGTCACAGGCAGTAGGCTAATGGGTGACCCTGAGATTTTTCATATTCGTGAAGCACCCATACCGCCTCGAATCACGCCTGCACAGGTACTATCGGATGGGCGTGGAGCGGATTTGATCAAACAATATCGCAGAAGCAGAGCCTATATTGGAGTTTGGTCAGATTGTGAGCTGGTGTATATCCATGATTTACCTTTCAGTAGCTGTTGCTGTTTCAATTGCTTAATGGGATCCGCACAGGCATTTTTTTTGCCTTTGATACTACTATCGGGCTTCTCTCTCCAATATTCAGTTTGTTGCTAGAAACAGTTAGCATTTCTCTGTGTGGAACCAGAATTAATTATTTGGCTTTTTTCAGTTTTCCTTCTGGAATGCTGTTATCGGAACGGCCTTTGATGTAAGCATAGACAGCATCGTATGCTTGTTCTTCAGAATATCCTGCTTCTTTCACTGGGCCAACACCCATGATAGTGTTGGTTGCCTTAGGCATGCCATTTCTACCATTTTTTAACACGGTAATGAACTCATTTTTGCTTAAGGTTTTTACGCTTTCAAATAGATTTGGATTTGAAGAAAAATCATGGCAAGATCCACAGCCACGGCCAAATGCGCGATTATAAATTTTCCCCCCAGTCCAAATTTTTAACGATACTTCATTGCCACCTGAGTTTTTTTGTTTCAAAGGATATACCCAAATTAAAATGACAGATGTCATTGAAGTAACGAGAATCCCGATTCCGACCCAGAAAGCTAAACTTTTTTTTGTCTTACCAGGTTTTTGGATTGAGGGGAAGCTTTCAACCTCATTTTTCTGATTATTAACCTGTGGGTTTTGTAATTTAGCATCGCTTTTATTTTTAGGCTGGCCCCCAGTTTTTGTGGGTTTGGGACTCGAATTGAACGCTTTTTCAACTTTAGAACCCAGTAATTTCCCTGGTCCTATGCGATTAATCACGGCTTTGATGAGTGTCAAATACCCAGATGACTCTGTTTCACCCTGCCAATCTACAAGACTGGCGGCCTGTAGAGAACCAAATCCCAGTGGTGGTGAAACCTGGTCCAATAGAATGGGCACTAAGATTTTGCGTTTAAGTCCGATATCGGCTTCTTCGCATACCCAGTGCGAGGAGATTGAATTTGTTGACCAGGCAACAATCATGCACTGGCATTCATCTATTTCCTTGCCGATAAACTGGCCCCATGTTTGCCCCGGTGGAATGGTGCGATCAAAAAAAACTGTCCAGCCATAATCATTCAAGGCAGAGGCGAGGGCTCTCGCTCTTTGTAAATCTCTGCTATCGTAGCTTAGAAAAATATCGCTCATACTTTTCCCGTTTTCAGAGTTAAATGATTTTTATGTAAAACGTAATTGCCAGGATTAGCGAAAAAGACGCGGAGCCTTCGGTTTTTCATCCACAAGTCCTGCACCTTAGCAGGCGCAGAGATTATCCAGGTTCATCCCTATCATAATACTATCTTCTATCTTGGGAATATTTTTTTGAAAGCCTCAGTATCCAGGGTACCCGTTTTTAAATCGACCAAAGGCTTGCAGACCTTACTTTTATGTGCAAAATACTGGATCGTTCGAAAAGTACAGGTAAGGTGTCAGTCATCGCGTCATGGATTGTGTTCATTGTAAGAATGGCTTGAAACATTGTTTAATTCTGATGAGGCATTTACGATGTCTGAGCTGGTCTTCAGTCGTTTTTCAGGGCTCAGGGGATCTTCATCCAATTTAAGCACTAATTCACTGCCACACAGGCTGCTTAGAAAATTTGGGTATAATTAAGCTTATCTCAAATCGAGAAGGTAACACTACGAAAAAAACAAAAATTAAGTTAAAATGAACGGTTTTTTTGTATTTGAGGTTGTAGGTAGTTATGTCTAGCGAACTAGTAAGCGAATTGAAAGATTTATTGATTGATGGGTTGCATCTTGAAGATGTAGAGCCGGATGAGATAGATCTTGATGAGCCGTTGTTTGGAGAGGGTTTGGGACTTGATTCGATAGATGCTCTGGAAATTGCGGTATTGCTGGACAGAAAATATGGTGTCCGTATCACGTCCGGCGATGATAAAAACCCGGAAATTTTCGCCTCATTAAATTCGTTGGTTACATTTGTTGTCGAAAATCGAACTAAATAATGTGCTTTCTGCGCTGCGTTCTGTTGTGGTAACGACTATATTACTAATCTATCCCTACTTGGTATATCTAGGGTTGGAAAAAGGTATTGTCTGGTTTGCACCAGCTGTAATTTCTGGAATCTATTTATGCCAGGGACTAAAAGCGCAAGATGCGAAAATAAAGTTAATAAAAATTACTGTTGCTTTGGTTTTAATTCTCGGAGCTATTTTCTTTCAATCAGTCACCGCTAAGTTATTACCTATTGCCATTCAATTAATGCTTATGCATTTTTTTGGCCGTACATTAGTTAATGGGCCTACCCTGATAGAACGGTTTGTTCGTCTGGAGTTTCCAGATTTTATACCTGGAATTGTTGAATATTGTCGGCAGTTAACTTGGGTTTGGACTGGCTTTTTTGCTTTCAATGCCGTGATGTGTGCAGTGCTTGCTCTCTGGGCTCCCAGTTCTTGGTGGGCCATTTACACGGGTATCTTGATTTTTGTCATGACGGGTCTAATCATGGTTGGCGAGTATATTTGGCGACATTTTAAATTTCCCGATATGGAGATACCTTCAGTGAAATCTTCAGCTAAAAATATAATGAATAATAGCCGGGAAATATGGCGCGATGTTCATGCCAATTAGAAAACTGATCCTGTTAGCATTCTGCGGCCTTATTTTTCAGGTTTCAGCGGGGCAAGCAGGGGAGACACTGGAAAGTGTGATGTTAAGGATGAAGCCGCAGACCTTAATGAAAATTCATTATAAGGAAACCCGATATTTAGAGCTGCTGGATCAACCCTGGAGTGGTTCTGGGTATTTTTATGCGATGCCTGATGGTATGGTAAAAGAACAGTGGTATCCCCAACGGGAAATCATGGCGGCAAAAGGTAGCAAAATGTACTATTTTGATCCATTTGCCGATGTTCGATATCAGGGTGAAATGGATGGTGGTTCAGGAATTCAAGCTATTGCCTTTAAAGGCTTGATAAGCGGTGATTTATCCTTGTTGCAGCAATATTTTAAATCCGACTTTAAAAGTACGGATAACGATTGGGAAATTATCTTAAACACATCTAATAAAGATCTGGCAGAGCAAATATCGAAAATTGTTATTTCTGGATTTTCTGCAAAACCAGCCAGTAAAATTGAGGTTTTATTGGCAGATGGTGATCGCCATGTATTTCAATTAAAAAAACAAACAGAAGGCGAGTCTTTACAAAATAAAGTAACGCAATTATTTAAAGAATTGCAGGGCAGATAACCATGTCTCTGGAATGGCGGAAACGCTGGTTTTTTATCGCTTTACCCCTGCTAATTGCTAGCATTTTTTTTACCGCAAACTTTAAAACTGATATCTCGGCTTTTTTTATTGCAGGGGAAAGTGCCGAAGAAATTCTGCTGGCCAGCGAAATGCAATCCGGTGCCTTGTCTAGTCGTTATATCTTGTCAATTAGTGCTGACAATGATGAAGCTGTTGCTCCTGAGTTTGCTTCTTTGTTCAAAACTGAGCTTGCAAGCATTGATGGTGTCATTGATGTCTGGTCTCCAGGGCAGAGCAAAGTCGCAGTAGATGCTGTTCAAGCTATCTATTCAAAACACGCCAGTCATTTATACAGTCGTTTTCCGGAACAAGATCTGGATGATTTGTTGACAGTAAAAGGCTTGCAAAATAGAGCTGCTATGTTAAAGAAGGCACTGCTTTCGCCGCAAGCGTCAACGGTCAAGAAAATAGCTAAACAAGATCCGTTGTTAATCTCTTTGGCCAGCTTTAAATCATTACAAGGGCAATTCCAGGACATACTAAAAAAAGACCGGCGCTTTCAAAACCTGATTCTACAAACACAGGCGTCCGGTTTGGATGTTGAACAGCAAAAACGTATCCAAGAACAGATTAAAGCTAAATTTTCCGATTTAAACATTCAGCAGCAACAGGCTTATACCTTGCTAATGACTGGAGTGCCAGTCTTTGCAACACACACCCAGGAGCTGATTCAAGGCGACATCACACGGGTTAGCATACTCTCATCCATTTTTATAACGCTATTTTTTATCTGGATATTTAGATCCTATAAAACGCTATTTTGGACAGCTTCCTTGATGGCTGCCGTAGTTAGCTTGTCAATTCTAGTGACTAATCTGATGTTTGGCTACGTTCATGGTATCACCCTGGCAATAGGCTCGACATTAATTGGTATTTGCATAGATTATCCCATCCATGCTTTAGTGCATTCTCAAGCTGTTGATGCGGTAAAACGTACCTCGGTTATTTCTAGAGTCTGGCCAAGTATGGTGTTAGGCGGTTTGACGACAATGATTGGCTATATAGCACTGGGTTTTTCAGGATATCCCGGGTTTCAACAAATAGCCGTTTATGCGGGCACGGGAATTCTAGTTTCATTGCTATTGACCCGGTATGTGTTACCAGCATTGATAGCCAAAGAAAAAATAGCCGAGACAAAATTAACTAGCGTTGATACCTGGGTAGGGTTTTGTGATCGCTATCGATTGCAACTATCCATGGTAGTTGCACTTTTGCTTGGTTTTGCCTTGTCTGGGTTGGGCAATCTTCGCTGGATTGACGATATGCAGCAATTAACACCGGAACTCAATCAACTTAAAGCCACTGACCGAATTATTCGTTCACGGATGACCAGTAGCATTGAACCAGGGCGGTTTGTGTTGGTGAGTGGTCCAGATATTGAAACGGTTCTACAGAAAGCAGAGCAGGTTTATCAAGTACTTGATCAGTTAAAAGAACAGGGAGATTTACATGACTATTTTGGCTTGTACCCCTGGCTTCTTTCAGCAAAACAACAGCAAGAAAATCAGCAAATATTGCAGGCTAGGCTTGATGATGAAACAACGGCAAGCTGGGGAAAGCAGTTGGCAGAGCAGGGTTTGTCGGTTAAGCGTTTGGGGCAGCTTAACTATGCAGAAGCCCCTCTCCTGGAATTATCTGAAGTGCTAAATTCACCAGTTAAGCGATTAATTGAGAATCAAATCGTTGTCACCGATCAGCAAGTATTAATAATGATTTGGCTGGCAGAACATCAGCCTGAAGTATTACAAACGGCTTTTACGGACATTGAAAATGTTCAGTACTTCAGTCAGAGAGATTTATTAAACAGCATGGCCAGCTCTTACCAGGAGCGTGCCCAAATTTCTTTAGCTATAGGGATAATAGTAATTGTACTGTTATTAGTTGCACGGTATAAAAACCTGTGGATAACACTACAAACATTGTTACCTGCGATACTAGCCGCAATTTTTATTCTGGCTGGTTGGTCACTAACCGGACAAGCGGTAAGTTTTTTGCACTTGGTTGGTTTTTTACTGGCAGTAGCTATTTGCGTGGATTACGGTATCTTTTATCGGGAAAATCGTGGTGGTGACATTAGTTTGACCTATCAAGCAATGGCGGCTTCAATGTTAACTAGCGCCATGGCTTTTGGGTGTTTGGTTGTTGCCAATACTTCAGCGCTTAAGACTTTGGCTCAGGTGGTAGCACTTGGTGTAATATTGGGTTTTTTATTGTGTCCGCTGATTATTAACCAGCCTAGAAAAAAAGAGTTACAATAACCGGTTCGAATGAATGGTTTTAAGGATCCTAGGTTGTCACATCTCAAGCCCGTGCCGGTTACTGCATTTACAACAATTAATGGTTGTGGTTTGGGTAATAGTGCGCTCTCTCAGGCAGTGTTGAATAGCCGGAGTGGCTTGGGTGAATTAACAGTATTTGATATCCCTTTTGCTACGCCAGTTGGAGAAATTAAAGAAGAGCTACCCACCATTCGGCCGGAGTTGGTTGTTTATGATAGCCGCAATGCCAGAGTGGCATTGGCTGCATTGAACTTTGCTGAAGATGGTTTACGAGCAGCTGTTGAAGCAGCTAAGTCAAGTTTTGGTAGTGATCGTATCGGGGTCATTATCGGCACTAGTACATCAGGTTTATCTGAAACAGAACTTGCCTACCAAGTGTTATTGGCGGAAGGGCATATGCCTGATGATTTTCATTTTTTAACTCGTCATGCCTATCAGTCTACCCCACGATTTCTACAAAAAGAATTGCAGTTAAATGGCCCTTGTTTTGCTGTTTCTACTGCGTGTTCTTCCGGAGCCAAGGCGATTGCTGCCGGTCAGCGACTGATTAATTTTGATGTCTGTGATGCTGTTTTGGTAGGGGGGGTTGATACTCTGTGTCGGTTGACCTTGCGTGGATTTAACAGCTTGGAACTGGTTAGTTCCGATTTTTGTCGTCCTATGGACAAAAATAGAAATGGCATCAATATAGGAGAAGGTGCGGGGTTGTTGCTGTTGCAAAAACCAGCTCTACAATATCGTCATTTACCCCATGTTTTGTCAGTCGGCGAGTCTTCTGATGCTTATCATATGAGTTCTCCACATCCTGAAGGCAAAGGAGCTGTAGCCGCCATGAATAACGCCCTAAACCTGGCTGGATTGAAGTCTGGCGATGTGGACTATATTAATCTTCATGCTACGGCGACACCGATCAACGATCAGGTTGAGGCAAAAGCCGTATTCGAGGTTTTCAAAGATTCAGTTCCTTGCAGTGGTAGTAAAGGCGTTACCGGGCATACCCTGGGTGCTGCAGGAGCGATTGAAGCGATTGTTGCTTTGCTGGCTTTGCAAGATCAAATGATTCCAGGAACCTGTGGATTACAAGAGATTGATAAGGATTTTCATTGTCATGTCGTAAAAGACAGTTTGCCCAATCAATCCTTACAAACGGTGATGAGTAACTCATTTGGTTTTGGCGGTAATAATGCCAGCATAATTTTCTCGAAAGATTATGAATAACCATTTGACGATTAAGGGTGTCGCGATTTGTTGTTCTGAGAATGACAAACTAAAAGATTTTGGACTAAATGGTATTGAGGTTGACAAGCAACTGATGCCTGCGAATTTGCGCCGAAGAGCTAGTTTAACCACAAAAATGGCGATTACGGTAGCTACTGAAGCGTGTAAGCAAGCCAACGTCAATCCAGCTGATTTACCATCGGTATTCGCTTCTGTGGGTGGTGAAATCCAGGTGACGGATGCTTTGTGCCTGGCTCTTTCTGAACATCAGGCTGCAATATCGCCAACACAATTTCATAATTCCGTACATAACACGACTGCCGGATATTGGGGGATTTTGCATCAATGCTATCAACCTACGACTGCAATTGCTGCGGTGGATGATACCTTTGCGATGGGGTTGTTGGAAGCTTGGATGCTGTTGCAGCAACAGCCAGGAGATGTCTTGCTGGTTTGTTATGATGAACTTTGGCCAGATTATTTGGCACCGCCGATGGGGAGTTATGCTTTAGCTGCAGCGCTGGTGTTAAGTAACACGGCCACAAAAAATGATTTATTTACCGTGACACGACCTACCCTTTCGAAAAGTTCATTATCAATATCACCTGCCCTGATTGATTTTACTCAGCGTTCACCAGCGGCAAGCGTCATTCCATTACTTATGGCGATTAATAATTTAAGCGCAGATACAGTTATACCACTGAATGTGAATCAGCCGCAGTGGTCAACTCAATTTGGAAATACAGATTGATGCAAGAATATGATGTCATTATAGCCGGAGGCGGTCCTGCCGGAAGTACGGCTGCCACGCTACTATGTCAATATGGCTATAAGGTACTGATGCTTGAGCGGGGGCAACATCCACGCTTTCATATTGGCGAATCAATGATGCCTCATATCGAACCTATCATGAATAGGCTAGGAATAGATTGGGGCCGGGGAAATCTTAGAAAATCGGGTGCAGATTTTATACATGAGAAAACGGGGAGAAGTCTGTATTTTCCATTACTGGGGCAATATCAAACTTTTCAAATAGAGCGTTCAGTGTTTGACCATAAGTTGTTCAAGCATGCCCTTGCTCAGGGTGTGGAGGGTCATCAAAATGAGAAGGTAACTGCTGTAGCTTTTGCTGAGGAAGCCGTTCATGTAACCAGTAATGCTAGCAGCTACAAAGGCCGCTATTTTATTGATGCAACGGGGCGTAGTGTTTTGATGGGTCGAAAATTTTCGGGTGTAAAAAGAATTAAAAACCTGGGGCAATTTGCTTTGTATCAACATTATCAGTTGGAAGATAGTGCTGATGTTGATGAGTTATATGCGATGGGTAATGTTAAGATTCTATTGGTTGATATTGGCTGGTTATGGATAATACCTTTAACGGGTAAGCGATTGAGTGTTGGCTTAGTTGTGCAAAATCCAGCCAAAACTGAAATAACCAGCGATGAGCTTTTCGAACTTTATGTAAATAGTTCGCCTTTACTCACTCAATTTTTAAAAGAGTCCACGGTGTTAAGTCCAATCCAGGCAGAAGCTGATTTTAGTTACATCAACAATCGACGTTATGGTGAGCGATACGCTTGCTGTGGTGATGCTGCCGGGTTTCTCGACCCGATTTTTTCTTCTGGTTTTTTCTTTGCCTTAAAGACAGCTGAGATGATTGCTGATCGATTGCACCAGGGCTTTGTTAATGGTCAGGAAGCTGACCCAGAATTACATTCGGTTGATGATTCAATTTATAAAACAGGATTTAATACCATGCATTTATTGATTGATCGGTTTTACCGGTCAAATCTGGTTGAAAACTTGATTTATGAATTTGAACGGCACGACAGGATCAAGAAGGAACTGACCGCGTTACTCGCTGGCGATTTATGGAGCGAAGGTAATTTATTTCAGCAAGGTTTGCTTAAAGGTAGACGTAGCGCCATCTTTTTAGATGAGAAAAGGTAGTGCATAAAAAATACTTTTTTGTTCTGTTGCTTATTATAGGATTAACTGCATGTGTATCCACAAAGCAACCCAAGCGAGTCGAAAAAACCGGCACAGGAATATTAGTGATTGATAAAATTGATTTTGCTAAAGATATTGTCGCCCTCAAAAGAGTGGTTCGAGATGAATGTCGTTTGCCTGAAAAACTAACGAAGTATATCGATAAATATGCGGGCAAACACTATACACAGGTATTGGCGAATATCGACCTTGCGACTGTTCCAGCAGATACAGAAGTCCTTAGGGTTGAAATTGTTGAAGTCATTGGTGACTCCGAAGATGCCTGGTCTGGCAGGGGATTTGTTGCGATAACTGGAGCTTTGCAGAAAAATGGCAAGATTTTTGGTGATTTTAAAGCTAAACGTATATATGAAGCTGGCATCTTCGGTTATAAAGGGATCTGTTCAATTATGGGACGATGTGTAAAAACATTGGGGAAGGATGTGGGTGAGTGGTTAAAGGATCCAGCCAAAAATGATGTGTTAGGTGATTGTTAGTCATAGGCGCAAATGGTTATATCAACTACAAATAGAGTCCCTGAAAAATGTACTGTATTGATTGTTGGTGGTGGACCAGCAGGTAGTAGCGCAGCAACAGATTTGGCCAAGAGTGGTATTGATGTTGTCGTGCTGGAACGAGCTGTATTCCCAAGAAACCAGGTGGGTGAAAGCCTGATACCTCACTTTTGGAAATTTACCGATGCACTAGGTGTCTCAGACAAAATTCAACAGCAGGGTTTCATTGAAAAGGCTGGGGGGATAACGGTCTGGAACAATAAGGTTAGGCAAATCCTTTTTTCTGAATATGGTTATCAACGTCCCGGGTTACATGTTGAGCGGGATATTTTTGATGATCTTTTATTAAGTCATTCCCAGAATGTTGGAGCTCAGGTTTTTCAGCAAATAGTGGTTAAAAGGATTGATTTTAGTAATGAGGATCAACCTGTTGTTTATTATTTTAATAAAGGTAACGGAGAAAGTAAGGAAGCTTCGATTCGATGTCAATATGTAGTAGATGCTAGTGGCCATGGTACTTTTTTAGCTAACCATTTTGGAGCGCGGAAAAACATCAGTCCGGATATGAATTTTTTATCACTCTGGGGTTATTATAGGCATTCTCGCTATCTTGGTGTTGATCGAAAAAGTCACGCAGTTAATGAGATAGATTCAGTAAAACCGGTGACGTTTGTCACTTCCTACAAAGAGGGTTGGTTGTGGCATATTGTGTTACGTCAAACTACCAGTGTAGGTTTGATTATTCCCACCGACCGGTTTAAAGCTGTTGAGCCTAATCAACGGGAAGCATATTTCAAGCGCGCCTGTCAGGATATTCCACAAATTAAGAAATTGCTTGAAACTGCCGAGTTTATTCAAGGGTCTTTACAGTTTCGGCCTAATTATTCTTACTATTGTGAGAAAATATGTGGGGAAAATTATTACTGCATTGGTGATGCCGCCGCTTTTTCTGATCCAATATTTTCTCATGGTGTCCAAAATGCTTTTTATAATGCGGCTGTTGCCTGCATAGCAATCAAGGCTTCGCTTAAGAATAAAAAAAATCGGTTACGCTATAGTCATCTGTGTGAAAGCAGAATGCAGCAATTCTACGGTTTTTCCAGGGCTTTGGCTTTAGGTGATTATGGTGTACATGGTGTCAATCGGGATCTTGTTAAAGCCTTAATGAAAACTTTATCAACGCTTGAATTAGAACTGATTCTTGTTGCTTCGGAAATGACTAATCGTTCCGAAAATTTTCGCCAGCTCGCACATGAAGCAGGTGTGTGGGAAAATATACTTTCAAGCGAAACAAACCAAAGTTATGATTCAATTGAATCTCTAGCTTTATAACAGAGTATGATTTTGCAGGATAATTACATGCTCAGCTAATTTTTTAAGATTAATTTAGAGGAAAATAAGATGTCTTTTTTTGATTCGTTAACCGGTGGATCCAAGTTAACAGCTGCTATCAAGCAAGCTGCCAAGGCGCGTACTAAAAAGGGTGCGCAAGCTGATTTTTTATTTAAAGAGGCTTATTCGGGTTTTGGAGCTTTGTTAAGAAAGCAATCAGGAGCAGCCGATATTCTCTATCACTGGGGTTTTGCTCTTTTGCATGAGGCGCAAATCAATAATAATGACCGAGCGATTAAACTGTTAGATGAGGCATCTGAAAAATTTTCTTTTTGCTTAACCATTAACCCCGACTTTCTGGGTGCAGCTATTGATGGTGGAGTATGTTATATGAGGCTTGCAGAAGCCATGAAGGCAGAGCCAGATGATGATTTTTTCGACTCAGCAGAATCAATGTTTTTGAATGCCGAACGCATTCAGAAAGGTAGTGCATCCTATAACTTGGCATGTATATATGGTCTGAGAGGGGATGATGTAGCTTGCCAGGAATCACTAACAAAATCTCGCGATCATGGGTCATTGCCTGAAATAGAGAGTATATTGAAAGATTCGGATCTTAAAAAAGTTAAGGAAAAAGCCTGGTTTAAAAAGTTTATCAAATCGTTGCAGATACTTGAGAAGCAAGCAGAGGCAGAAGCCGAAGCAAATAAATTAGCTAGATCAGCAAAAAAGCAGGAGCAAGATTCCAAAAAAGTAGAAAAAACACAAGTAAAAAGTAATAAGGACAAGGGAGCAAAATAATATTCTGGGCTTGTGCTCAGAAACAATCAGTCGCTCACTGATTCTTGTGCAAGCGATTGATTCTGCTTATGAGGGTCATGTTATAAGCCAGTCCAGGAAAAGAGCAGTTTTATCTTAATAATGGTTTTCATAAAATGAAAACGGCAATGATGACATCAAGGCTATTGCCTATGGAGCAAGGAATAGAGATTGGTTTTATTGGGTGAGTTACACATATTAATGTGCTTCAGTGGGTGAAAAAGTTGTGGTGCTGAACATTGCGTTCAGCTGGCTTTTTCAGTTGAAGCAAATTAAATCTTTTGCTAGTTGTCGAAATAATTTTTTGAGGGGGCTTGAATTAGTACTTTTGTACAATTTTAATGTTTTTGGATAAAGGTAGAATAGATTTCGATGTATAGAAGTTGTGCTTTATACGTTGTTTCCTCTTGTATTCATAGGCTCCTTTAAGGGGCCTTTTTTTTGTCTTACTTAAATTTGATGTGAGGAAAGTATACTTCGATCTAAAATCATAGCTGAGTATTTTGTTAATACATATAAAATATGGTATAAAGGCTAGTTCATTTTAGTATTAATTCTCACACTTGTCGTCACGTTTGGTAGGGTGCTAACTATAAGTATTTAAAGTTAGTTGTCAAATGGGGTGGGTGGAGGCGTAACCCAAAGCGAAGCAGTCAATCACATTGTCGTTTCGTAAATTTTTAGGAGAAAAACAACATGGCAGCAGTATCAATGCGGCAAATGCTTGAGGCAGGCGTTCATTTCGGACATCAAACTCGGTATTGGAATCCAAAAATGGCATCTTATATCTACGGTGCTCGTAATAAAATCTATATCATAAACCTGGAAAAAACATTGCCACTATTCAATGATGCAATGAACTATCTGGGGCAAATGTCCTTAAACAAAGGCAATATTCTTTTTGTTGGCACCAAAAAAGCAGCACAGAAAACCGTGGTTGAAGAAGCCAAGCGTTGCGGTATGCCCTATGTCAATCATCGTTGGTTGGGTGGCATGTTAACGAATTTTAAAACCATCAAAAAATCTATTAACCGGTTGAAAGAGCTGGAAGCAATGAAGGCTGATGGCAGTATGAACCAGCGGTTCAGTAAAAAAGAAGCTTTGGGAATGGAAAGAGAGCTTGAAAAGCTGGATCGAAGTTTAGGTGGTATTAAGGACATGAAAGGGCCTCCTGATGTGCTTTTCGTTTTAGATGTTGGTTATGAGAAAATTGCTGTTAAAGAGGCAAAAAAACTTGGTATTCCGGTTGTTGGTATTGTTGATACCAATAATTCACCAACAGATGTAGATTACATTATTCCTGGGAATGATGATTCTATCCGGGCCGTAAAACTTTACTGCCAGAGTGTGTCAGCAGCAGTTCTTGAAGCCAAAACAGCTGGTCTTGATATTGCAGCAAGCAAAGACGAATTTGTAGAAGAGGGTGAGCCAGAAGAGGCAGCGGCTCCCGAAGTATCTGCTACTGATGAATCAGCAGATTAAAGCTTCATATTTGAAGAATAAACTAACTCTAAACGCCTCCAAATAGGGGGCGTTTTTACAGATTACAGATAATTTTAAGGTATAAGCTAATGAGTGTTACAGCATCGATGGTTAAAGAACTAAGGGAAAGAACTGGTTCTGGAATGATGGAATGTAAAAAAGCCTTGGTTGAGGCGAATGGAAATATGGATGCGGCTATTGAACAGATGCGTAAATCCGGTTTGGCAAAAGCGGATAAAAAGTCAGACCGAACTGCAGCGGAAGGGCGTGTGGGCGTAAAAGTCAGCGCTGATGGTAAAGTTGCTGCAATGGTTGATATCAACAGTGAAACAGATTTTGTTTCTAAAGGCGATGATTTTTGTGCTTTTGTTGATGTGGTAACAGAAGCGTTGCTCGATAATGACATTCAAAACGATGAACAATTATTGGAAATGAAACTTTCTGATGGTAAGTCAGTTGATGAAGTGCGGCGTGGTTTAATTGCTAAACTGGGTGAAAATATTACTGTTCGGCGCTTTGAAAAATTTGTTGCTAAAGGTGGCGTAGGTTGCTATTTACATGGTGGTAGCATTGGTGTCATTGTAGAATTGTCCCAGGCGGATCCAGACCTTGCAAAAGATGTTGCTATGCATGTGGCGGCAAGTAAACCACTATATGTTTTTGAAGATCAGGTTCCTGCTGAAATGATCGAAAAAGAGAAAGATATTTTTGTTGCTCAGGCTGAAAAAAGTGGCAAACCAGCTGAGATTATTGAAAAAATGATCACGGGTAGAATAAAGAAATATCTAGCTGAAATTACGCTTGCGGGTCAACCTTTCATTAAAGATGATAAAGTTACGGTTGGGAAATTGGTTGCGGGGAAAGGTAGCGCAGTCATACGATATTCCAGATTTGAAGTCGGTGAAGGAATCGAGAAAAAAGAGGAAAATTTTGCCGAAGAAGTAATGGCTCAAATTAAAAGTTAATATTCACTTGCAGTATGTTGCTCTGGAATCCGTGAGCAACTATTTAACAAGAATAACTGGAAATAAGGATGACTTTACCGGTTTTGTAACCGATTTCTATATAAGAATACAGAGCCTCTTAATATAACTTTCAATAAATAGCACATCAAATGACCAAGCTAATTTGCCGGAGAATTATGCTCAAGCTGAGCGGAGAAGCCTTGATGAGTGAGTCAGGGGGCAGTATCGACGCCGAAATAGTCAAACGTTTGGCTATGGAAATTAAGGACTTATGTGATGTTGGTATTGAGGTAGGGCTAGTAATTGGCGGTGGAAATATTTTACGTGGTGCGGAAAAGGCATCAGAAGGTCTAGATCGTGTAACCAGTGATCAAATGGGAATGCTGGCCACGATAATTAACGCATTAGCGATGCAGGATTGTCTGGAATACCTCGGGCAGCAGGTTCGTGTTATGTCAGCTCTTAAGATCAATCAGGTATGTGAAGATTATATTCGCCGTCGTGCTGTCAGGCATCTGGAAAAAAAACGGGTGGTAATTTTTGCAGCGGGTACGGGTAATCCTTTTTTTACTACAGATTCAGCCGCAAGTTTAAGAGCTATTGAAATTAATGCTGAATTAATGGTTAAGGCAACTAAAGTCAAGGGTGTTTATTCGGCCGATCCACTTAAGAATAAAGATGCAATTTTTTATGAACATCTAACTTTTGATGAAGCGTTGGATCAACGCTTGAATGTAATGGATACTACTGCTTTGGTTTTATGTCGTGATAATAATTTGCCAATAAGAGTCATGAATATCTTTGAACAAGGTGCCGTCATGCGCTTGATGCAAGGTGAACAAATAGGCTCACTTATTGAGAGAGGAAATACTAAATGATTAACGATATTGAACAAGATGCCGCAACACGAATGGGGAAAAGTGTAACTGCTCTGGTAGGAGAATTTACCAAGATAAGAACCGGTCGAGCCCACCCCAGTTTACTTGATCAGATTGTTGTTTCATATTATGGCTCAGATACTCCGCTATCTCAGGTTGCAAATGTGGCTATCGATGATTCACGTACGCTAAAAGTAACACCTTGGGAAAAAGGGATGGTGCAAGCGATCGAAAAAGCTATTATGAGTTCTGGTTTAGGTCTGAATCCAGCAACTACAGGGGAAGTTATTCGTATCCCACTGCCACCCTTAACGGAAGAACGTCGACGTGATTTAGTTAAAATAGTAAAACAAGAAGCAGAAAATGGCCGCGTAGCGATAAGAAATATTCGTCGTGATGCTAATTCAGAGATAAAAGAAGCGCTTAAAGAAAAGCTGATTTCAGAAGATGAAGCCCATTCTGGAGAAGACAAGATTCAAAAATTGACTGATAAAAATATCAAGGAAGTTGAAAAGCTTTTAGAAGAAAAAGAAGCTGACTTGTTATCAATTTAAAATATAAAGGTTTCAGTCAAAAGTATGCGTGTAGAAGAAGTTGATCTTCTCAATTCTAAAAAACCCCGGCATATTGCAATTATTATGGATGGTAATGGCCGCTGGGCCGTTGCTAGGAGGCTACCAAGAGCGTTGGGGCATCAGGCGGGAGTAAAAGCGGTCAGAAAAATAGTCGAATATTGCGCGAAAGAAAATATTGAAGTGCTGACTCTGTTCGCTTTCAGTAGTGAAAATTGGCGCAGACCCAAAGATGAAGTTTCCCTATTGATGAAATTATTTTTGACTACTTTGCAGTCAGAAATAAATAGGCTGGATCGTAATAATGTGCGAGTTCATTTTATTGGTGATCGAAGTGCTTTCCCCGAAAAATTGCAGCAGAAGATAGTAGAGGGTGAAAATAAAACCAGGCAAAATAATGGCTTGAATCTGGTCATTGCCGCTAATTATGGGGGGCATTGGGACATACAGCAAGCGATGAAAAGTGTTGCTGAATCAGTTCTTTCCGGGGAAATGCAGGTTTCTGATATTAGTGAGGAAGTTATTAGAAGTCGTTTATCAATACCCAGCTTACCTGATCCTGATTTATTTATTAGAACGGGGGGGGAAAAGCGCATCAGTAATTTTTTATTGTGGCAATTAGCTTATACTGAATTTTATTTTACTGACGAACTTTGGCCAGACTTCAGTCAAACAAGTCTAAAAAATGCCATTGAGGACTTTGCTACCCGCCAGAGGCGTTTTGGTCATACGGGTGAACAAATCAAAAAATTAACGCACTAAATTCACTTCTAGTTCGATACTTTCGAGCTCCATAACCACGCTGACCATAGCGAGATGGCAAAGCTATAAAATTTATATGAACTTAGTGGGTTTTCTTGTTCTAAAACTAAAAAGCGTAATCTGAATAGTCACTTAAACTCATAAAAAAACTAACAAACAATGCTATTACGAAGAGTTATTACCGCATCAATTCTAGCGCCTTTAATTATATTGGCAGTTTTTCAGTTATCATCATCCCTTTTTGCCGTCTTTTGGGGAGTGATAATTCTTGTTGCAGCGTGGGAATGGACTGATCTGGCAGGTATAAATAAAATTTACAAAAAAATATTATTTCTAATTTTATTAGCCCTATCAATGGTTACTATCCATTCCTGGACATGGATTCTAGAGATGTGTGCTCAACTATTAAATTGGCCTGAAATTAGAAGCTACTCTGGGCTAATCGAATGGACAGTTATTGGACCCATTTTAGTCTGGTTTGTGATTATGGTTTTAATAAGGAATAAGCCTCAAGAACTATTGGAATTAGAGATCAAGACACGATATAAAGCCCTGTTGGGTTGGTTTCTTTTATTGGCTGCATGGATGTTTCTGTCTCGATTAAAAATGCTTTATGGCGCTGAGATGGTTCTGTATTTTCTGTTACTGATCTGGGCTGCTGATATTGCCGCCTATTTTGCGGGCAAAAAGTTTGGTGTTACCAAGCTTGCACCAGATATTAGTCCTGGAAAAACAGTACAAGGTATGTATGCTGCATTAGCATCTGCGATCGTGTGTGCCTTAGTGCTTGGGTTGATTTATGGCTTTATTCCACTTGTTATTTCAGATTTTGCTTTGTTATCTGTTTTAACCATCTTAATATCCATTTATGGGGATTTGTTTTTCAGCTACATGAAAAGGGTAAGAGGGGTCAAAGATAGCGGTACTTTGTTACCTGGTCACGGGGGATTATTAGATCGCATTGATAGTATGAT
>JAUXDP010000150.1 GCA_030618325.1 Methylococcaceae bacterium
CGATTCAGCTGATATTCTGGAATTAGCAGTTGAAGAAAATGATGAGGAAACAGTTGACTCGATCGTAGCAGATTTGGATTTTTTTTCAGCTAAAGTCGCTGATTTAGAATTTAAGCGCATGTTCAGCAAAGAAATGGATGCCAACAATGCCTTTCTTGATATTCAGTCGGGTTCGGGAGGCACTGAAGCCCAGGATTGGGCATCAATGATTCTGCGGATGTATTTGCGTTGGGGTGAACGGAAGGGCTTTAAAACTGAGTTGATTGAAGAGTCATCCGGCGAGGTGGCGGGTATAAAAAGTGCCACCATCAAATTTTCCGGTGATTATGCTTTTGGTTGGCTGCGTACTGAAACGGGTGTGCATCGTTTGGTTAGAAAGTCGCCGTTTGATTCAGGTAATCGCCGCCACACTTCGTTTGCATCGGTATTTGTTGCACCAGAGATCGATGATAATATTGAAATCGAAATCAACCCTGCTGATTTGCGGATAGATGTTTATCGAGCCAGTGGCGCCGGTGGGCAGCATATCAATAAAACCGAATCAGCGGTACGGATTACCCATAATCCTAGCGGTATTGTGGTGCAGTGTCAGAATGACCGGTCGCAGCACAGGAACAAAGATAATGCCATGAAGCAGTTAAAATCCAAGCTATATGAAATGGAGATGCTTAAGCGTAGTGAAGATCAGCAGGTGTTAGAGGACTCTAAGTCAGATATCGGCTGGGGTAGCCAGATTCGCTCTTATGTGCTTGATCAATCCCGAATAAAAGATTTGCGTACCAATGTAGAAACTGGAAACACACAGGCCGTATTGGATGGCGATTTGGATCAGTTTATTGAAGCCAGTTTGAAGAGCGGATTGTAAGATTAAATATCATAAATAGAAAAAATACTAATGTCAGAAATTGAACGAGACGAACAGGAACAGATAAAACAACGCAGGCAAAAATTGAGCGCTTTGAGAGAGCAAGGCGTTGCTTTTCCAACCGACTTTCGCCGTAATGTGATTACTGGCGAAGTAATTGCCGAGTATGCTGATAAAACCAAAGAAGAGCTTGAAGCAGAACCTGTCAGAGTAAAAATTGCTGGCCGCATGATGACTCGTAGAATTATGGGTAAAGCGAGTTTTTGCCATATTCAGGATATGGCAGGCAAGCTGCAACTTTATGTCACCAGAGATACTTTGCCAGAAGGTTTTTATAATGAGCAATTTAAAAAATGGGATATCGGCGATATTCTGGGTGCAGAAGGAACTTTGTTTAAGACCAAGGTGGGTGAGCTGAGTGTCAAGGTCGATGATATTCGTTTGTTAACCAAAGCATTGCGCCCTTTGCCCGAAAAATTCCATGGTATAGCCGATCAGGAAATCAAATACCGGCAACGTTATCTGGATTTGATAATGAGCGACAAGTCCAGAAAAACATTTGTTACTCGATCAGGTGTTGTCAATTTTATACGCCGATTTCTCGATCAGCGGCAGTTTATGGAGGTTGAAACTCCGATGATGCAGGTTATTCCCGGGGGTGCTACGGCACGCCCTTTCACTACACATCATAATGCTCTGGACATGGGGCTTTATTTGCGGGTTGCACCAGAACTTTATTTAAAAAGACTGGTGGTGGGTGGTTTTGAGCGCGTCTATGAAATCAACCGCAATTTTCGCAACGAAGGTCTATCGACTCGACATAATCCTGAATTTACCATGCTGGAGTTTTATCAGGCTTATGCTGAATATACAGATTTAATGGATTTAACGGAGGAAATGCTACGGGGCTTGGCGGAAGAAGTAACAGGCTCAACAACGATTAACTATCAGGGTGAAGCTTACGATTTTGGCAAGCCCTTTCAGCGGATGACAGTAGTTGAATCTATATTACATTTCAATCCAGAATTATCGGCAGCAGATCTCGATAGTCGCGAAGCAGCAGTCAAAGTAGCTGAGAAACTGAGCATTCCAGTAAAAGATGGTTATGGTTTGGGGAAAGTACAGATCGAAATTTTTGAAAAAACGGTTGAAAATCGCTTGATGAATCCAACTTTTATTACTGCTTATCCAGTAGAAGTTTCGCCCCTGGCTCGGCGTAATGATGACGATCCGCATGTGACTGATCGTTTTGAATTCTTTGTCGGCGGTCGTGAAATTGCCAACGGTTTTACCGAGCTCAATGATGCAGAAGATCAGGCTGATCGTTTCAGGAAACAGGTTGAAGAAAAAGAGGCTGGGGACGACGAAGCGATGCATTATGATGCTGATTATATTGTTGCACTAGAGCATGGTATGCCGCCAACAGCAGGTGAAGGGATAGGTATAGACAGGCTGGTTATGTTGTTTACCGATGCTCCATCTATCAGGGATGTGTTGTTATTTCCACATATGCGGCCCAAAAACTGAGAACGATACGAAGGAAACTGTTTTTTAATAAATTGAACAATAATATGAAAGAACAAGCACCCCCCAAAATGCCAGGAGCTTTGCCATTAATCGGTCACATGCTCAAGTTTGGCAAAAACCCATTTGAATTTATGATGAAGCTTCGTGCCAATCTTGGTGAAATTGGCGAGTTTCGTATGTTTCATCAGAAAATGGTGTTAATGACCGGGCCGGAAGCTAATGAAGCTTTTTTCCGTGCTCCTGACGAGCAGCTTGATCAAAGTGCCGCTTATAAAATCATGACGCCTATTTTTGGTAAAGGCGTGGTGTTTGATGCCCCTCTACACAAAAAAAATCAGCAGCTAAAAATGTTGATGCCAGTATTGCGTGATAAACCAATGCGAACTTATTCTCAAGTGATTGTTGAAGAGGTTGAGGCATTGACTAAAGACTGGGGTGAGAAGGGTGAGGTAGATCTGCTGGATTTTATGAAACAGCTCACTATTTACACGTCTAGTCATTGTCTGTTGGGGAATGAATTTCGCTATGAATTGAGCGAGGAATTTGCCGAGATTTATCATGATTTAGAGAAGGGTGTTAATCCACTTGCTTTTGTTTTTCCTTATCTCCCGTTACCGGTATTTCGTCGCCGGGATAAAGCTAGAGTTCGGCTTGAAGAATTAGTGACCGAAATCATTGAAAAGCGTGCCAAGAAAACCACCAAAAGTGAAGATGCATTTCAGATGCTCATTGATGCTAGCTATGACGATGGCAGCAAACTGACGGCACACGAAATTACCGGAATGTTGGTAGGCACCATTTTTGCTGGACATCATACTACTGCAGGTAGTGCTGCCTGGGTGTTGATTGAGTTACTTCGGCGGCCAGATGTTATGCGCTCGGTATTAGAAGAGCAGGATCAGTTATTCGGTGCTGATGGCGAAGTGACCTTCCAGTCGTTACGAGAGATTCCCAAGCTGGAAAGTGTAATTAAAGAAACCTTGCGTTTGCATCCGCCGCTGATTTTTCTGATTAGAAAAGTGATGCAGGATCTACATTTTAAAGATTATGTGGTTAAAGCGGGTAAGTATGTTTGTGCATCGCCTAGAGTGTCACATCGAATACCTGAAATTTTTCCTAATCCTGAATTATTTGATCCTGATCGCTACAGTCCGGAACGAAATGAAGATCAACTACCTTTCAGCTGGGTTGCATTTGGTGGTGGACGGCATAAATGTACGGGCAATGCCTTTGCTATGTTACAGCTTAAAGCAATTTTTTGTATCCTACTGAGGAGATACGAATTTGAATTGGTTGATGCGCCTGATTCTTATCAAGATGATTTTGAGCAAATGGTGGTGCAACCCAAAGAGCCATGTCGGGTTCGTTATCGTAAGCGAGTGATCACTAAACAAGCTTCAGCTAGCCAAGTCGTTTCTTCTGAGAAAAAGCAAGCAGAATCCTGTCCAGTTTTTCAAGTTAAAGTCGATTATGATCTATGTCAGGGTCATGCTACTTGCATGACAGAAGCATCAGAAATTTTTCATGTGGATGAGAAGGGGAACTTGACTGTGTTACAAGAAACCCCTCCGCAAGAATTACTGGAAAAAGCCAGGTTGGCAGAAAAATATTGCCCAACCAAAGCCATCAAAATAGAAACTCATTAACGAGAAACTAATGTCAAACTACCCTAGAGCAGAACTGGAAGAAATGGTGGAACGCTGGTTGGCGGCAAATCGCAATGCCGAAAAGGAAGGCAACTGGCCCAAATATCTAGGTGTCATGTATACCGATGATGCTGAATATCGCTGGAATATGGGGCCGAATGAAGAATTTGTAGCGCGAGGTAGAAAACAGATTGAAGAATGGGCACTAGGTGTGCAAATGGAAGGGTTTGAGGAATGGCGGTATCCGTACCATCGGATTTTAATTGATGAAAAACATGGTGAAGTTATCGGCTTATGGCGCCAAATAGCACCTGCCAAGCGCGAAGATGGATCTAATTATGAAGTCGAAGGGATAGGTGGTTCCTGGTTTCGATATGCAGGAGATTTCAAATGGAATTGGCAACGGGATTTTTTTGATCTGGCTAATGTAAAAGCATTATTGTTTGAGTTGGCAGCAGATGGCCAATTGGATTCTGCTGTCAAAAAGAAAATCAGTCGTCTTGCAAAAGGACAGTTATTGCCTGGACATGAGCGACTGCGTGAAAAGCCTGGTTTGGTAAAGAAATTAAAAGGCTGGTTGGCCATGGTCCGTATTGCTTTGTTAGGGCGTTAATTCCGGTGGTTGATTTTCTTATTAAATACCGCGGAATTTTAGTTGTGCTGTTTGTTTTACCAGCCTCATTGATTTTTAAACTGTACATGGGCAGTAGAAACAGGCTGGTCTTCTGGCTGAATAGCGCACCTGACAAGCATCCAGAAAAAGTTGCCAAAGTTCAGGAACAGGTAAAAGCCTGGATGCGAGAAACTGGGGGTTCAGTGCCGATGTGTACTGCAAGGCCAGGGTGGCAGGCGATGTCGTTAAAACAAGGAAATTACAAAAAGACCCACTACCAAGTGAACATCAATTTACAGGATATTCTTGAGATTGATAAAGATAAAGGCACGGTTCGGGTCGAACCTATGGTTAATATGGGACAGATTACTGCCGCATTAAAACCATTGGGGTGGATGCTGGCAGTCGTGCCAGAGCTGGATGCTTTAACCGTGGGTGGATTGGTTAATGGTTTTGGCATTGAGTCCAGTTCACATAAATACGGTTTGTTTCAGCATATCTGTGCAAGTTTTGAGATTGTAACTGCGAATGGTGAACTCGTAAAATGTTCACGAACCGAGAATAGGGAAATGTTTTACGCTATTCCCTGGTCGTATGGATCGTTGGGTTTTTTGGTTTGTGCAGAAATCAAAATTGTTCCCGCCAAAGATTTTGTGCATTTATCCTATATACCCTTCAAATCTAAACAGGCATTTTTGCAGCGCTTTACTGAGGAATCAAATAAACCGATTGAGAAGGCATATGATTTTATCGAAGGTTTGATGTATTCAGAACAAGAAGGCGTCTTAATGCTGGGGAATTTTTCCAATTCTGTGCCTGAAGGGAAAACCAAAAATGCCATTAATAACTTTTGGAAGCCCTGGTTTTACGAACACGTTAGAACTTTTCTGAATAAAGAACAGCCAGAGGAGGAATGGATTCCATTACGGCATTATTACCATCGCCATACTCGCTCATTTTTTTGGGAAATGGAACAAATCATTCCTTTTGGCAATCAACCCTGGTTTCGCTATTTATTAGGGTGGATGTCGCCTCCGGATATTTCCTTGCTAAAGCTGACTGAGACAGATGCAATTCATGAGCTTTACGATGCCCATCATATGGATCAGGATTTTCTTATTCCCATCAGTACACTTGATCAGTCACTATCTTTTTTTCATCAGCAAGTGAATTATTACCCTTTATGGCTGTGCCCAATGAAAGTGTTTGAAACACCGTTTAGAGGCATGGTCAATCCGACAAAAGATGAACAGATGTTTGTAGATGTTGGTATCTATGGTGAGCCGGATGTAGAAAATTATCAGGCTAAAATAACTACCCGAAAACTGGAACAATTTGTAGCGCAGGCAGGTGGTTTTCAGGCTCTTTATGCCGATACCTATCAAACTAGGGAGGAGCTAAGGCAAATGTTCGACCATACTTTGTTGGATAAATTACGCAAGGAAAATAATGCACTCAAGACTTTTCCAGAGCCTTTTGATAAAGTATCTAGAGCTGCACGAACTTAGGAACGGAAATTCAATAACTTTATCATCCTGACTTGTCCTTTTCCTCCCGCTTAAACTATCTCATTCGTCGTGTAGAATAACTATAGTCCTCATGAGATAGTTTAAGCAGAAGAAAAATCACTTCGCCATAATGACAAAGTTATTAATTTTCCATTCCTTAGGCAACTAATAGCCCACCCTACAGCCTGGTTTGGTGGGCGCCACAACTCCACTACCGGAAAATCTCCTAGCCCTTATTATCTTTGGCACTCTGAATAAATTTATTTTTCAAGCGGCTAAAGGCAGACCAAAGGGTTTTATCCATGACTACTTCGTTTCCGATTGAAACGATAACACGAGTCAATTCAGGAATTTTAGTTTGGGTTGACACCATATAAATCGGTTGTACATATAGTACTGAATGACCTTGGCCCATGGGCAAAATAATCATTCTGCCTCTGATAACATTTGAGCCATGTTGATCCCATAGAGTAAATTGTTCCGATATTTCCGGGTTTTGATCGATTAAGGCATCAACCTGAGCTGGGCCGTTTACCTGGATATCCTTGTGAAATTTATAAATGGTGATGCCAGGGGTATACGATGTAGAGCAGCTTTTTTTATCCATGATTCCGGCTACTCCTACCATGCTGAGATTATCCCGGTGTATGGGTGTCATTGGGTTTATCATGACAAATTCTTCTCGGTTATTGCAGGCACCAAAATCCATAGTAATGTAATAGGGAAGCACTGCTTTTTTATCGACTTCTGCAAATTCCCAGGTTTCCGCTTGTTGATAAAAAAGATCTGGGTCTTTTTGATGATATTTTGCATAGACCTTCATTTGTAGATAAAAAAGATCTCTGGGGTAGCGAAGGTGTCTTTGTAGTTCTTCAGGAACTTCTTGTAATGATCTGAATACCCCCGGATAGGCCCGGCTGTAGGCTTGGACTATGGCGTCGGATGGATCGGAAATATAAAATCGGACATGGCCATCATAAGCATCAACAACAACTTTTACTGAATTTCTAATATAGTTAAATTCATGTTTGCCGTCTAAAAAGTCATCGGCTGCTGGTTTTGAGACAGGGTATTTATTAGATAGGGTATAGGCATCCTGAATCCAGAAGAATCGGTCTTTAGTGACCACCAGATAGGGATCTTTATCAAGATGTAAAAATGGTGCTAGTAAATTGATCCGTTCCACTACATTACGGCGTAACATGACTTTGCTGTCGCGGTTAATATTAGCGGAAAAGAAAATCTTTTCTTCGTTAAAGAAAAAAGCAAATAGCAGTTTTCTAAAATAAGATGGAATCGGAACACCACCCTTACCACTGTATTGTCTTTCTTTTTTAGCTACTTCCTGTTTATTTCCTGATAGTCCGGCTATGGCTAGCTGATT